>JAJTGL010000112.1 GCA_021297795.1 Planctomycetaceae bacterium | reverse complement strand
GTAGCGGGCGGGGGAGCGTCCCGTGCGTACCCGTGCGTCCTCCAAACGGCGGCTCGACGCACGTCGGTTGCATCGCTTTCCCGCGGTATTCTGCTGACTTCTTCGGCCTCAAACCCACCAATGCCACGCAAGACCACCCGTCCTGTCAAACTTCTCACCGGCGGCAATCCGCAGATCGCGAAGGCTGATGGCGACGCGCCCGTGCAGGCGTACATCGCCGCGATGCCGGGATGGAAGCGTGACGCGGGCGCTCGCCTCGACGCGATCATCGAGCGGGCGGTCCCCGGGGTGCGCAAAGCCGTGAAGTGGAACTCGCCCTTCTACGGTGTTGAGGGCAAGGGTTGGTTCCTCGGCGTCCACTGCTGTACGAAGTACATCAAGGTGGCCTTCTTCCAAGGCGCATCGCTCAAGCCGCCGCCTCCCGTCGGGTCGAAGGATCCCCACGCGCGCTACTTCCACATCTACGAGGGTGAGGAACTTGACGAGGCGCAGATCGCCCGCTGGGTCAAGCAGGCGAGCCGACTGCCGGGTTGGGGCAAGGTCTAGGCCCGCGGCGGCGTGGATCTGTGGCTCGGCGGATTTGTCATACGATCCGCGCCATGTTCGTACGAAACACGATCGCACTCGTCGTCGCAGCGTTCATCCTCGTCGTCGGCTCCTTGCGCGCAAGTTCCTTTTGGCGACGGCGAAGCTCTCCGAGCCTTCGACGCGCACGATCTACCGAAACCGCGAGAAGGGACTCGCGATCACGAAGCAGGCCTACGACGTGCTACCCGAGGCTGACAAGGCCGCGTTCACGTCGCGTGAGTGCAAGCCCGACTTCTACTACGAGACCGGCTATGGCTCACCGCTTGTCTACGTGCGCGTGCTCGACCTCGCGGCGCCGCACGTGACGCCAGCCCTCCTCGCGCGGGAGACCCGTCCGCGCGTCCTCGACTTCGGCTACGGCACCATCGGCCAACTGCATCTCCTCGCGCACTGCGGTTTCGACGCACGCGGCGTCGATGTCGAGCCCATCTTCCCGGCGCTCTACAGCGAGCCGGGCGATACTGGTGCGGTCGGAAAGGGCTCCGCGTCGATCCACATGGGCCAGTGGCCCGCGGAAGAATCGCTGCGGAAGGCGATCGGCGGCGACTACGCGCTCATCACAAGCAAAAACACGCTGAAGCGGGGTTACGTCCATCCGTCGCCGCCCGAAGGGCAGACGGTCGACCCGAAGAAACTCGTCCATCTCGGCGTCAGCGACGAGGAGTTTCTCGCGCGCGTGCACGACGCGCTCAAGCCGGGCGGCGTCTTCATCCTCTACAACATTTGCCCGCCGCAGGCGCCGCCCGATCAGGAGTGGATCCCGTGGGCCGACGGCCTATCGCCATTCACGCGCGAGCAGTTCGAGAAGGCGGGGTTCGAGGTGATCGCGCTTGACGCCGTCGACCAGGCGTGGGTGCTCGATGGTTTCGGCGCGCTTGGCTATGTCGAAGGTCCTCGCGAGGAGGCTGCGAAGCAGTTCCTCTGCTGGTACACGATCGTTCGCCGGAAGCGCTGAGCGCGCGACGCGGTGGTATCACGCGGGCGCTGGCTGGTACCCCTGGTCGCGCAGGCGGCGGCCCATCGGTTCGTAGTCGGCCTCGTCCGCTTCGCGCGTGCCAAGCCCCTCGACGTAGCGGTTGTACATGCAGAACGCGGAGGTGATGAGCACGGTGTCATGGATGTCGAGATCGCTCGCGCCGGCGGTGCGCGCCTTCGCGATGTGCTCCGGCTGCACGCCGAGCACGCAGCTCTGGAGCGCGCGCGAGAGTTCGAGAAGCGCCTGCATTTTCGGCGCGTAGCCGCTCATGTCGCCCGACGCCAGCAGACGGTCGAGCGCGGTGCTTCGTTCGGGTCCGAGGGAAGCGTGATGGGGGCCAGGCGTCGATGGTAGCGACGGCGAAGGCTACGGCATCGTCTGCTCCCGTGACGCGCACGTCGTCGTCATCACCGACTCCACGCCGTCTGATCTCCTCCGGTTCCACCTTCGAACGCGACATCGGCTACTCGCGCGCGGTCGTCGTCGGCAACCGCGTGCTCGTCGCGGGTACGACCGGATTCGACTACGCGCGCATGACGATCTCAGACGACGTTGCCGTACAAGCGGCGCAGTGCCTCCGGAACATCGAGGCCGCGCTTGCCGAGGCCGGGACATCGCTCCGCGACGTGGTGCGCATTCGTTACATCCTCCCGAGCGCCGCCGACTTTCCGGCAACGTGGCCTGTGCTGCGCGCGGCCTTCGGCGAGATCCGCCCTGCGGCGACGATGTTCGAGGCGAAACTCGCCGACCCGCGCATGAAGATCGAGATCGAGGTCGAGGCGATCATCGGAACGGCGTGACGGGCGGCCGCTGCCTACGGAGCACGCCAGATCCGATCCCACAGGCCCGCAAGCCGATCGGCGCGCATCGTGTTCGGTACGCGCCTGCTCTCGATCGGATGCCAGTGTGGGTTTCCACGCGTCGCGACCACGTGCTGGAAGACGTAGTCGGGATGCTGACCCATGCGGAGGTCGGTGACAACCAGTTCGTCGCCCTCGACGCGGCCTCCGACGAAGCCGTCCGCAAACCACGTGAGCCGCGCGACCGCGGGTACGTCGGCGGCAGCGGCAAGCGCCGCATGGTCGCAGGGGATCTCGGTGAACTCGATCGCCCCGTCGTCGGCGACCAGCGAGTCGAGTCCTTCGAACCGACGCGCCGCGCCTTCACCGCCGCCTGCATCGACGGCAACCACGCGCCAGAGTAGCGTGTTGAGCGGCGTTGGTGTCGCGAAGATGCGGGCGTTCGGCAAGCCTGCACTCGCAAGCGACGCGCGGGCGTTCGAGACGACGACTTCGCGCGCGATCCACGACCAGCCGAGGTAGGCCGTGCTCAACGCGAGTCCGGCCGCGAGCCATGCGCGGCTGCGCGCGGCGGTCGGCCAGAGAAGGACGAACGTCAGGCCTGCAAGAAGCGGCAGCGTGTACAGGGGGTCGATGATGAAGACGGTCGCCCACGACACAGGCGGCGGATGGAACGGCCAGAAGAGCTGCGTGCCGTACGCGGTGTGCGCGTCGAGCAGGGGATGCGTGAGGAGCGCGAGCAGGACGGCCGCGAGCCACGCGCCTGGCGCCTCGCGCGCCGGGCTCCACCAGCGGCGGAGCACGAGCCAGATCGCGATGGAAAGCGGGGCCAGCACCAGCAGCGAGTGGCTGAACCCGCGGTGCATCGTGAAGTCCTCGACGGGTCCACCGAAGTCGATCGCGACGTCGAGATCGGGCAGCGTGCCGAGCAGGGCGCCCACGACGATCGCGCGTCGGCGGTGCGCGGGGGGCACGCACACGGCCGCGGTCGAGGCGCCAAGCGCGATCTGGGTGAGGGAATCCATGGAACGATGGTCGAGAAGGGGTGTGGGCGCGGAAAGTCGGATCCGAGTCTACGTCTTGCCGGAATCTTCCCGTACGGCGCGTTCGCACAAGCGCCGCGATTCCCGAGTTGTTCCGCAACCGAGGCACGGCGCGCCGCTACCATCGCGCCCCCAAATCGGGGCCACCATGATCGAAACACTCCTTCTGGCCGCCGACACGGCCACCACGACCGCCATCGCCACCGAGGCCGCTAATCCCGCCTCGCTCAAGATGTGGGCGTACGTCGCCTTCGTCGGTCTCGTCGTCCTCTTCCTCGCGCTCGATCTCGGCGTCTTCCACCGGGAGGCGCACGAGGTCTCGATGAAGGAGGCCGCGACGTGGTCGGTGATCTGGCTGAGCTGCGGGCTCGCCTTCTCCGCCTTCGTCTGGAAGGCCTACGACGCCAACTGGCTCGGGCTTGGCCTCGACACGCCGCGCTACAACACGCACGAACTCGCGGGACAGGTGCCCGAGCAACCCATCATCGTGTCGGGGACGGTCGAGGGCGCCGAGGCGGCGAAGCAGTATCTCGTCGGCTATGTCGTCGAGAAGTCGCTCGCGATGGACAACATCTTCATCATCGCGCTGATCTTCGCGTTCTTCGCGGTGCCGGCGAAGTACCAGCATCGCGTGCTCTTCTGGGGCATCATCGGCGCGCTCATCATGCGCGGCGGCATGATCGGGATCGGCGCGGGCCTGATCCTCAAGTACCAGTGGATCCTCATCGTCTTCGGCGGGTTCCTCGTGCTCACGGCGCTCAAGATGGCGCTCATCAAGGGCAACGACGATCCCTCGCAGAACATCGCGGTCCGGCTCTGCAAGAAGTTCCTGCCGACCGTCGACTTCTACGACGGCCAGCGGTTCTTCACCAAGCGTACGCTCAAGCCGACCTACAGCGAAGACCCTGCGACGGGCAAGGAGACGATGGACCCTCCTCCCGCCGGATCGCTGTCGGCGAAGTGGGCGATCACGCCGCTCTTCCTCGCGCTCATCCTGGTCGAGATCACCGACCTCGTCTTCGCGGTCGACTCGATCCCGGCGATCTTCGCGATCACGCCCGATCCCTTCATCGTCTTCACGAGCAACATCTTCGCGATCCTCGGCCTGCGCGCGCTCTACTTCTGCCTCGCGGCCCTCATTGCGAAGTTCCGCTTCCTCAAGCCCGCGCTCATCCTCATCCTCGCGTTCGTGGGGGTGAAGCTCCTGCTTCTCAGCGTGCCGCCGTACCTCGATGTGATTGGTATGGCACCGCAGAAGTCGATCAAGATCGACACGACGCTTTCCCTCGTGATCGTGCTGGCGACGCTTGCGCTGGCTACCGTCCTGAGCATCGCGATCCCCGCGAAAGCGAAGGAGCAGGCCTGACGGGAGCAGGTCCGGCGCCGCGCGTCACTGCGTGCGTCGGCGGATGAACGCCGTATCGAGCTTCTCGAGACCGACCTTCGGGTAGTACTCGAGCGCGTCGGGTGCGCTATTGAGGACAAGCGCGCAGCCCGGACCGATTGCCTCGAGCGTCCGGCGCAGCAACTCGCGGCCGACGCCTGCGCGCTGCATGTCGCCCGCGACGGCGAGGTCGGCGAGGTAGCAGCACCACGCGAAGTCGGTCAGCGAACGGGCGATTCCGACGAGTTCGTCGCCGCGCCACGCGGTGAATACGAGATTCGCCTCGGCGAGCATGCGTTCGATGCGCGGCAGATCGTGGACCGGCCGCCGGATGCCCGAACTCTCGAAGAGGCGCGCAACCGCAGCGGCGTCTGGGCGCGCGTCACGCCGATACGTGATCTCGGATGCAGTCGGTCGCATGTGTCGCGGCGGTGGGGCGGTTGGTCGTTGACTCCCCGGCGCCGGGGCACCCGACTGGATGCGGGCAAGCTGCATGAAGAGCGCCAGCGTGTCCTTCGAGCGGATGTCGTCGTTCGCGATGCTGTAGTGCCAGCCTCCGTACTCAACCGCGATGATCGCGTCGATAGGTGGCTTTGCGCTCACGCGCACGTCGATCTCGTCCCCCGGGCTCGGTGCGGTGGTCCAAGCGCGCTGTGGCTCGGGCACGTCGATACTCTCCGCCGCCTCGAACATCGCGGAGAAGAGCGAGCGAAGCCGGAAGTTCTCGAGCGGGATCGTCTTGTCCTCGACCTTCAGGTCGAAACCGCCGTCGGGGCGCTTTGCGACCGACAGCCTGCCGACCGCCTCGGCCGCGACGAGCGTCTCGACGAACTCCTTGAACTCGCGGTGGGTCGGCGACTTCGCCCGCGCCGAGAGGACTTCGCCGCCGGGGGTCGTCACGCTCTCGACGAGCAGATCGCACAACTTCTTCACCGGCCAACCCGCGCGGAAGAGCATGCCAAAGTGCTGGGGCGGGATCTCGATCATCAGCTGCTGCACGTACTGCTGGCCCTCGACGGGCGTGTACGCGATCGTCGGCTTCGACGAGAACGTGTACGTGCCCGTCACGCCGATGAGCGACTGGTCGCCCTGCTGCGCTGTCGCGTCGGCGCCCGCCGACACGGTGTTCTCGTACGACGCGGTGAGCGAACCCGCCTGCAGGAAGAGCGGTGCCTCGCGGAAGCGCATGCGCACGAGGTTGAGCAGCATCTGCTCGTTCTGGCTGCGCTGGATGATGGTGTTGAAGTCCGTGAAGTCGGCCCGGAGCGTTTGTTTCGCGAAGTGGCAGCCGCCGCCGACGAGGCCGGCCGCACCAAAGAGGGCAAGCGCGGTGACCGTTGCCGCACGAGATACGCGGATGGCGCGACGGTCGACGTGCGTGCGATGCGAGGAGGTCGAGGAGGCGGCAGAGTCGGAAGCAGGGGAGTGCGCGGAGATCTTCATGGGCGGCCCATCATGGCGTCCGAAGACGCCGTTTGGGCGCACTGTACAGGACGAAGCTCCGCGACTCTGCCTTCGTTCGATGCGCGTCGGCTCAGGGGTTCCGCGCGACGCGGAAGCCGATCTGGTCGGCGAAATCGAAGGCGTTGATGTCGTAGCGGAGGGAGGACCGGCAGAAGCCGCCCGGGTCGTTGAAGAAGCTGCCGCGGACGATCCGTGAGTCGCCGCTCGCTGGTCCGGTTGGGTCGGTCTTCGGCGCACGCGTGTACTCGCTGTACCAGTCGTTCACCCACTCCCATGCGTTGCCGAGCATGTCGTGGAAGCCAAGCGCATTCGCGGCCTTCGTGCCCACGGGCTTGTTGCCACGGTCGCAGTTGTCGCGGTGCCACGCGATCACGTCGAGCTCGCCGTAGCGCGAAGCGCTGACTCCGGCGCGACAGGCGTACTCCCACTCGGCCTCGGTCGGCAGACGCATGCCGATGGCCTTGCTAAAGGCCGCTGCCTGCGTGTAGTTCGCGAACTGAGGAGTCAACGAGCGGTCGTTGGCGGCGTTGCTGGCAGTTTGCCCGCTCTCCGCATCCTTGCCATCCATGTCCGCATCTTCCGTCTCCCGGACCGCCACCGTATTGATGATGATCGTGCCGGCGGGGCCTGGCTCCGTCGTCACCCGTGCACGCACGGGATTGCCCTGCTGATCGACGAGCTGCGCGCCGCCGACGATCGTCACGCCGCCTCCGCCAGGAGTTCCGACCTCGACCGTCGCGATGCCGTTGTCATCGCCGACCTGGCGCACGACGGCCATGCCACCCTGCTCGCCCTCGATGGTGAAGGACGCTCGGCGATCGGAGCCGGGCTTCGCGGCCGTCTCGGTGTTCGACGCCTGGACCTTCGCCCACTGTGCACGGGTGACTTCATAGCGGCCGAGGTAGTAGGGCTTCGTGATCGTCACGGGGTGCGCGGGGACTTCGTTCGACATCGCCTCCGCATCGCCAGCGCTCTTCCCCATCATGAACTGCCCAGGCGGAACGAGCAGCATCTCGATACCCGAAGCCCGGTCGCGCACATGCCATGGCAGGCCCGTGCGCACGATGGCGTCGCGCAGCGGGGCGTCGGTGACGACCGCGGGGTCGGGCTGCTGCGCGACCACCTCGCACCACGCCGGCGGCGCGGCGACGGTGTTGACCGTGCTCGTCACGATGGTATCGGTGACGTTCGTGCTGACGGCGGCTTCGGGCTGGGCGACGGCGATCGCGACGCGATTCGTATCGACGCGCACGCTGGCATTTGCGTTGGCATTCGTGCCAGTGTTCGCCGCCTGCGTGCGCGGCGCCGCGGGCATGGTCGACGGCAACGGATCCGCGAGCGACGTTGCGGTGGGGCTGTTCCGCATGAACATCGCGTACCAGACCCGATCGAGGTCGCCGATACGCGCGCGCAACTTGTTCTCAAGCGCCTCGCGCTTCGTCCGCCCCTCGTCCGGCATCAGCATCATGCCGGTCCTGCTCACGCGAATGACGTCCTCGAGCAGGCGAAGGCCGAACTGGTAGAGCTCGATCGCGGCGTCATCGTCGAGCGATTCGGCGCGGGCGACCAGGTCGTTGAGCGCGAGCTTTCCACGGAACTGGGCGAATCCGCCCATCGCAAGCTCTTCAACATCCTTCTCGCGATACGCCTGCGACGCGACGGCGACGTTCTCGACGCCCGGCGGCAGCATCACGCGGTCGACGACGTGCACGACGCTGCCGCCCACCTGAATGTCGCCCGCCACGATGCGCGCCTTGAACGGCTCCTCCGCGTCGCGCGGAACACCCGCCGAGCGGAGGCGGTAGACGAACACCATGCCGTTCGACACGACATCGAGGACGAACCGGCCCTTCTCCCGGGAGATCATGACAGGCCCGCGTTCGCCATCGTTGAAGTCGAAGCTCCACGTCTGGAGTTCGGGCAATGCGTGCCAATCGAGGATCGCGCGCAGCATCTCGCGATTGGTCGGGTCGAGGAGCGCGGCGCGCTCGGCCTCGCTCAGGCGCGCGAAGGCGTCGTTTGTCGGGACGAAGACGGTCCAGTTGCCGACGGGTTCGGGAAGCGCCCAATCCTGGTCGCCGCCGCTGGCCTCCACCGCGGCGAGAAACGTGGAGAAGCGGCCATCGGGCACCGCACGCAGCGCGTCGAGCAGGCTCGCGGGCGCCGCCTCCTTCATCGCCATCTTCATTGCTTCCTCGGAACGCGGTGCCTTCGGAAGGACGACGCGGTCGATCACGTGGATCACCCCGTTCGAGCAACGCACATTGGCATCGATGACGTTCGCATCACCGAACCGGAAGCCGCGGCGATCGACGCCCACGGGGAGACGGGCGCCGCTTGCCGTCCGTGCCATCTGCGGATCGTCGATGTTTCCGATCTCGTAGGAGAGAAGGCGCCCTGGCACCACGTGGTGGGTGAGGATCGCGCGAAGTTCCTCGATATTCTCCGGCTTGAGCAGCGATTCAAGCGTGCCCTTCGGCAGCGCCGCGAACGCCTCGTCGGTCGGCGCGAAGACCGTGAATGGCCCCTCGCCCTTCAGGGCGGTTGCGAGTCCGGCGGCATCAAGCGCGGCGACGAGCGTGTTGAACTTTCCGCCTCTGGCGGTCTCGACGATGTCGGAGGCCGGGGCCATCACCGGACCGCCACGCCGGGGTGCTCCCTGCGGGGCGGCGAGGACAGCGGTTGAGGTCGCCGCCGCAACGAGAGGGACCACAGTGGTGACGAGGGCGAGGATGCGGGGGATGAATCGCATGGCGGGTCGGTTGGAAATCGGTGTGTGGGCGGGATTCGGACCGTGGAATCGCGGTTTCGCGTTCGCCGCAAGCTTCGATTCTTCCGGAGAACGATTTCAGAACCGAAGTGCGATTGGGCGTCTTGAGGCCGGTTTTTGAGCTTCTTCGTCGTGGCCCCGACCCCCGTGCAAGCAACTCGGCGCAAAAAGTTTCCGTGAAGAAGTGACACGTTGTGCCCGCGCTTTGCGCTACCGCAGATGGAGGGATCGTCGCCCCGGCTGATGCGCCGGGGTGACAGATCGCGACTTCCGGGCGAGCCCTGCGTGGGGCGACGCGAGGAGAGGGGCGTGCGCCGGCGTTTCGGCGAGCCATGCCCGCACGGGAGTGTGGGTTCAGTTTCCGGGTTTCCCGGGGGGCACATCTCATGCGTCACTTCGCGACTCTTGGTGCGGGTCTTATCTCTGCGTGCGTTCTTGCTGGCGCTGCCAGCGCGTCGGTCGACACCAACGGCGGTGCGTCGTGGGGCGGTTGGACGCTCTACGGCCAGTCGGACGCGGCCGGCATCTACGCGTCGGGAACGAACGGTTCGGTCTACCGGATCTACCAGACCGTCTTCCGCTTCGACAGCCAGACCATGTCGCTCGGAGCGGGATACAGCGGCTCGAGCTTCACCTCGTCGGGCGCGAACGCATCGCAGATGTTCGCCTACAACAACCTGATCTACGGCCTCGGCGTCGAGCGTGTGTCGGGCACCGGCACCATCGGCACCACAACCGTCGGCTTCGACTTCGGAAACGACAGCTATCAGGCAGCGAATGCCGCCGGCGGCGCGCGCATAAGCACCAGCGGCTGGTCGCAGACCGGCGATGCAAACGTGCAGTTCTTCAACTGGAACTCGGGTCAGATCGGCGTGCAGACCGGGAACGGCACCAACTACGGCGGCGTGAGCAACTTCGCGTACAGCGGCACGAGTGGCCTCTCTCCCGAGTCGTTCGCGTTCCGCTGCGCCGGCAACGGTACGACGATGCAGATGTTCTTCGATATCACCGCGATGAACTCGCTGTACACCTCGGCCGGTGCGTTCGCGGGTTGGACAGTCGGCATGAACGCGGTTCCGAACGGCGAGTTCGCGCCGAATCAGTTCCGCATCTCGCTCGACCTCGCCTCGAGCTTCGGCGGCGCACGCACCTTCGTGCAGTCATCGGACATCTGGGCCGCCCCGATTCCCGCTCCGGGCGCGCTGGCGCTCCTCGGCCTCGCCGGCCTCGCGGGCGCGCGTCGCCGCCGCTGAGTTCGACAGTCACATTCCGCCAGCATCCGGGTGCAGGCGGTCGCACCTGACACCCCCGCGGGCCAACGCTCGCGGGGGTGTCTTTTCGCGGGGCAGCGCGCAAACGAACACCTCGCGCCCGCCGCCAGAGCTCCGGCGCTGCGTCCTACCGCTGGCTCGACAACTCCCACTCGAGGAGATCGATCTCGGGCAGTCGGTCACTGACGCCAGGGATCCCAAGCCTGCGCAGCATGTTGAGGCACTGCGCGCGGTGGTGGGCGCCATGCGTGGCGACATGTGCAAGCATGCCGCCGAGCGTGAAGCGGTACGCCGTGCCGCCGAGGGTGACCTCGAGTTCGGTTGCCAGCCCGCGGTGCCGCGCCCGCGCCGCGCTTGCCGCGAGATCCGCGGCCGCGAGGTCGAGCAGCGCGCGCAGTTCCGCGGGCGTGCGTCGCGTGCCGTCCTCGATCGAGGGTCGCACTCGTCGCGGTGGCCCGTCGATGCGATCCGCCCAGCGGAACATCGCGCCCACGATGTGGGTGAGCGTGTCGTGCAACGATCCCGGGCCGATTTCAAAGGTCCGATGCCACGCGCCGTCGTCGAGCGCTGCGCACGCGCGCAGCACCTCGCGCGTGGCCCAGACATCGTGCGCAAGCATGCTGTCGAGCGGGTCGCCCGGTTGCGGGTGCGGCGCAGTGGTCGCTGCGCTCTCGCCGACCACCAACATGACGAATCCGTCGTAGCCCTTCGCGCCGACCGTCTGCACGCCCGCAGCCGCAAGCCGCGGATCACGCGCGATCGCGGCCATCATCGCGCGTACGCCTTCGACGCTCGCGTCACCAGTCCCTTCTTCGATCACTCTCCCGCGATGGATCGCGTTGTCGACAACGATGACGGTTCCGGGTCGCGAGAGCGCGAGCGCGTGCTCAAGATACACCGCACACTGTTCCCTGTTTGCGTCGATGAAGACGAGGTCGAAGGGCGGCGTACTCGCCGCGCGAAGCGCTTCGAGCGACGCGGTCGCCGGGCCTGAGATCACCTCGACGCGAGGCGCGACGCGGGCGCGCGTGATGTTCTCCCGCGCGAGTTCTGCGCGCGCCGGTTCCAGTTCCAGCGTCACGAGCGTGCCATCGGCGGGTAGCGCGCGCGCAAGCCAAATCGCGCTGAACCCGGCAAGAGTGCCGATTTCAAGAATGCGCCGCGCACCAACTGCGCGCGCAAGCACCTCGAGCAGCCTGCCCTGTGCGGGTGCGACCGCGATTGTGGGTAGCCCCGCGGCTGCTGCTGATGCCGCGGTTGCCATGAGCGCAGCGTCCTGCGGCGCCAGCCATGCTTCCAGCGCGTGGTCGACAGAGTCCCAGAGCGATTGCTGCGGAGTGGGAGGTTGCATGGCGGGAGTATGACGAAGCTGCGGGAGCGTGGGCGCGTCGGCAGGCACGCTTGACTCGCGATGGCGTTGGCGACGGCGTTGGCGCCGACCGGGCGCCCGCCGAGCGCCTGCCTACCGACGACCATCCAAGAGTACCGCGGGTACTGCCCCCAGGCCCGGCATCACATTCGACATGCGCATGGTGCAGGCCGAGGGCGCGCGGAAGTCGAGCTCGATGATCCAACCCCACGTCGCCTCACCGGCGTCGTAGGTGGTGTAGAGCCGCAGCACGTCGCCGGCGAGATGCCCGTGCAGCGTGAACGGTTCCTGCGCATGAAAGGTGTCCGTCCAGGTCGCCTTTAGCGCGCCGGGCTGACCCTTCAGCGTCAGTTCGCCCGTCTGCGGCTTCTCGTCATGCGCCCACGAGTAGCGCACGGTGCGCTCGCCGATCTCGAGCGCGCCATCCGAGGTGAACGGCTTCGCGGGATCCATGATCCACAGCTGATTCGGCCCCGTCCATGCTCCGTGATGCGACGCGGGCAGAGACACTTGACTCGTCGGCGAGATGGTCATGGGATGCAGTTCCGTTGGCGTCGGTGATGTGTTCGTCGCACCCGCAGGGGCCCGCGTATAGGTCCATCCAACAAGCGGCACGAGTGTTCGCGCATCAGTGCTCGTGCTCGTGCTGGCGCTGGAGGCAGGCTGCTTCCCGGGCGCAGTCGTGTTTGCCGCAGGTTTCTCGACATATTCCAACAGTTCGGTTTCAAAGCGGTCGTTGCCGACGAATCTCCAACGCCGCACGAGGTGCCGCGTGGCGCCGTCCTGCAAGATGATGAACTGCGCTTCCGCCGTGGCGACTCCGAAGGTCACGGTGCCCTCGAAGGTGCCGTTACGAAATGAGTTCGATCCCCGTGCGTGCACGGCGCCGGTGGCCGGGTCTGCGAAGTAGGAGACCTCCTCACGCCACGGAGTGCCGTCGGGCGACGGTCCCTCGCCGAGAGAACGCAGCGATCGACCGTCGGGTGCCCAGCGCCAGGTTTCGCGCAGGACGGTGCCCGCCGTGAGCGTCGTGGTCCACTCGCCCGAGGCAAGATGCGCGAAGCCGCGAAGCGGGCCTTCGTGCAGCGCGTGGGCGTCGTGCGACGGGTTCGCTTCGTGCGTGATGTTCGAAGCAACTTCGGCACGATTCTCGTCGGTTATCTTCGGCGTCGCGCAGGATGGGCATGCGGCAAGCGCGCCAAGAGCGAGCACTCGCACGGCGAGCACGCAGACGGCCTGTCGACTCGGCCGAAATGTGGGGAAGATTGCTGCGCGCTCCATCTGGGACTCCGTGTTTGCGATGCGGAGGATACGTGCCCGTGCGCACATGCGCCGTATCGCGATCGGCGCGCGGGTATCCTGCGCTCCGATGCGCCACTTCACCGTCACCGCCGGGGTTCTTTCCGCCATCCTGCTCGGAGCCTGCACCGTGCAACCACCGATCGCCCAACAGAAGCCGTTCGTCGTCCGGAGCCCACATGGCGATCGGATCGACGAGTACTACTGGCTGCGCGACGACGACGCCGAGCGGAAGCGCCCCGAGATCATGGAATACCTCGAGGCCGAGAAGGCCTACTGCGATGCGATGACCGCGCATCTCGAGCCGTTGCGCGACACGCTCGTCGCCGAGATGCGTTCGCGCATCAAGGAGGACGACGCCACGGTGCCCGCCTTCGATCGCGGTGCGTGGTACTGGAGCAAGTTCGAGCAGGGCGCCGAGTACGCGCGGGTCTATCGCCAGCGGGGAGGCG
>JAJTGL010000021.1 GCA_021297795.1 Planctomycetaceae bacterium | reverse complement strand
GAACGCGACGATGGTGACCACCGTCGGGATCTCGACAGGGATGAGCATCGTCTTCGCATCGACGATCGTCATGGCGACCAGGCCGGAGATCGCGATCACCACGACGATGTACGCAGGCCAGGACCGGGAGAAGCCCTGCAGATGCCACCAGATGCTCGCCGAATCGTGCATCCAGGTGCCCGGACCACGCTCGAACGGGGCGTAGAAGACGAGGAACGCCGCCAGGAAGAGGCAAGCGACCAGGAACTCGACCAGCGGGTACTGGGGACTGATCCGCACCCGACAGGCGCTGCAGCGGCCCCGGAGCAGGAACCAGCCGAGGATGGGGAGGTTCTCGTGCCAGCGCAGGCGATGACCGCACTTGGGGCAGCGCGACGGCGGCGTGACGACAGACTGGCCGGTCGGGAGCCGCCAGACGAGCACGTTCAGGAAGCTGCCGGCGCAGGCGCCGAACAGGAACGCGAAGAGCCCCCCGATGACGGTCGGGGCCCAGATCGCGACGAAGAGATTGAACGAGGTATCGCCTTGCATGGAGCCCTATCACTTGCATCGAGCGCGCTCAGAAGTGATCCGCGCGGTCGGATCCTCGGCCCGCTTCGCGGTCGCCCGCACGATCACCGCCGCGCTCCACCTCGGCCAGGGAGAGGTCGCGCACCGTCGTCTCGGCGCGGTCGAGCAGCCCCTTGAGGTGACGCAGGAGTTGTTCGCCGCGCCGGTAGGACGCGAGGCTCTCCTCGAGACCGACCTCCCCCTGCTCGATCCGCTCGACCAACGCTTCGAGCTGCGCCATCGCGTCTTCGTACGAGAGCGCCGCGATCGCCGGGTCGGATCCCGCCGTGCCTGCCGACTCCGCACCCTCACGTGTGTCCTTCTTCTTCGTCATCAGACCTCCGAAGTCCCCTCACGTTCCACCTGAAGCGATCCACCCGAACCCGAACTTCCGCGTTCCGACAACTCCCAGCGGTCGCCATCAGCCGCCACCGTCCACCGAGCGACCAGGCCCTCGGCGCCCTCGGCGCCCTCGGCCGGCCACGGCTCCTCCGTCGCGAAGGGGTTGTATCACGATCGGGACTGCCCCCCGCTCTTTCCGGAAGAACTTCCACGGGGAGATTTTTCCTCCCGAGATTTCGAAATCGACGCGCCCTCGCCTCCGTCGATCGGCTGGGTCGACTCGACCCGCGCTCCGATCGATCCGTCGGACACCACGATCTCGACCCGCTCACCGACGCGCGCGTCGTCCGTCGAACGCACGAGGCCCCCGCCCGCCGTCGTCACGATGGCGTAGCCACGTGCGAGCGTCTCCTCGGGCCCAGCCGACCTCAAGCGTCGCTCGAGATGCAGGAGCGTCGTGCGCTGGGTGGCCAGTCGACCGCGCACGGCGCGTGCGAGCCTCGGCCCGAGCGCGACAACCGCCGCCCGCGCCGCCGCGGCACGCGCCGCCGGAGCCTGGGACGCCAACCGAGCGGCGAGGCGGTCGAGTACCGCTCGCTCCGACCGGAGCCGCGCGCCCATCGCGTCGCGCAACGCGCCCGATGCGCGCTCGACGCCCGCGCGGATGCGGGCCACCCGGAGCGCGGGTGACGCCTGCGCATGGCGGCGCTCGAGTCTCGCCACCTCGTCGCGACGCGCCTGCAGCGACCAGCGCGCGGCGTTGCGGAGGTCGCGTGCGGCGCGCTCGGTCCGCTCGACGAGCGCCGTCGTGTCGGGCAGGAGCAGCATGACCGCCTGCGTCGGGGTGCTCGCCCGGCGGTCGGCGACGAGCTCGATGATGCTCGTATCGACCTCGTGGCCGATGGCGGCGACCAGCGGCACGCGCAGGGCGAACGCCGCGTCCGCCACGACGCGCTCGTTGAACGCCCACAGGTCTTCGCGCGAACCGCCTCCGCGCGTCACGATCACCGCATCGAGCTCCAGTTCGAGCGCGCGCCGATCGAGCGATCGCAGCGCGCGTGCCACCTCGTCGGCCGCGCCGTCGCCCTGGACGCGCACGTCGACGACGAGGAACTCGACCCCCGCGCGGCGCTCGCGCGCGGTCTTGAGCACGTCCTGCAGCGCGGCGCCCGTACGGCTCGTCACCACCGCCACGCGGCGGGGATGCGGCGGCAGCGGCTTCTTGCGCTCATCCGCGAAGTAGCCCTTCTCGCGCAGCTCCTTGACGAGCCGCTGGAACTCGAGCTCGAGCGCGCCCACGCCCTGCGGCTCGAGGCGCGTCGCGTAAAGCTGCGTCTTTCCGTGCGGCGCGTAGTGCCCGATCTTGCCCGTCACGACGACCGCGTCGCCCTCCTTCGGCGTGAAGGCCACCCGCGCCGCATCCGACTGCCACATCACGCACGAGAGGACCGCACGCGCGTCCTTCACCGAGAAGTACCAGTGCCCCTTCCGCGAGAGGTTCGTGATCTCGCCCGCCACCCGAAACTGCCCGCGCATGTGATCCTCGAGCGTGCGCGCGACGAGTTCGTTGAATGCCGTCACCGTGAGTTCGGCCGCCCGTGCGGCGGCGGGAGCGGACTTGGGTGCAGGCTCGAGAGCAGGAGTGGGAGCGGGAATCGGCGCAGGAGCGGCACTCGCAGGCGCGCTCGGCCGCGCGTCGGTGGCGCGCGCACCGTCGTCGGACTTCCGCGCGGGCACGGGTTCCGATCGCGACGCGCCACTTCCGGCACCCTCTCCCGGCGTCGCGGGCGACGCAGGTGTCGGATCGAAGAGACTCCCCTCGAAGAGGCTTCCCTTCGCGCGCTTCGGATCGAACGGCGGTCGCTTCACGGGGTCGTATGCTACCTTCGCGCGACGATCGGAGCGCACGCGGAAACCACGCATGCCATCGTGCCGCCAGCACCACCGCGGCACGCGCGCTCCGAACGCACGAGAGACGGTTCGATGGCTGGCTCGCGGTTGGCTCGCGGATGGCTCACGGATGGCCGAACAGACGAAGGACATCCTCGCGCAATCGATCGACACCGTTCCCGGCGTGACCGATGTGCGGCGGCGGGCGTTCGCCGATCTCGGCATCCGCACGATCGCCGATCTCGTGCGGCACTTCCCCTTCCGCGTCGAGGAAGAGCACGGCGAGGATTCGATCGCGTCGCATCGCGATGCGCTCGCCGGGAAGCCGATCGAGGAGCAGACGGCCAACCTCGCCGTGCGCGGCACGCTCGCCGCGGTGCGGCCCGCGTTCGGTAAGCGCCCGCGCCTCGAGGCGACGCTCGAGGACGCGACCGGCACCGCGCGGCTCGTCTTCTTCAATATGCCGTGGATGCGCGGAAAACTGCACCCCGGACGACAGGGAATCGTCGAGGGGAAAGCGAAGCTCGAGCGCGGCTACCTCGAGTTCGTGAATCCGAAGTGGAGCGAGGTCGTTCCCGGGGCCGCGACGCCGGCGCGCAGCGACCGGATGCGTGCGGTGTATCCGTCGAGCGAGGCGCTCCCATCGCGGACGATCGAGCAGACCGTGCTCAAGGTGCTCGACCGCGCCTGCGCGGCGATCCCCGAACTCCTGCCCGAGGCGTACCTCGCCGAGCGCGGGCTCATCGCGCTGTCGGGCCCGAACGGGGCCTACCACGACATGCACGCGCCGCCCGACGAGGCGTCGTTCGGTGCCGCGCGCACGCGTCTCGCCTACGACGAACTCCTCGTCCTGCAGCTCGCGGTCGCGATCAAGCGGCGCATGCGTGCGGCCCAGGGTGCGCCGGGACTTCCGATCGGCGCGAAGGTCGAGGCCGACATCCTTGCGCGCTTTCCCTTCGCCTTCACGCCCGATCAGCTCGCGACCTTCCGAGAGATCGCGAAGGACCTCGCGAGCGCGCAGCCGATGAACCGGCTCCTTCAGGGCGATGTGGGCGCGGGCAAGACGGCGGTCGCGCTCGCGGCGATGCTCGTCGCGGTGACGAACCGCCACCAGGCGGCGATGATGGCGCCGACCGAACTCCTCGCCGAGCAGCACTTCGCGTCGATCTCGCGATTCCTTGCGGGGACGCACGTGCGCGTCGGCCTCCTCACCGGCAGCCTCCCTTCCGGTGAGCGCGCGCTCGTTCGCGACATGATCGAGGCCGGCCAACTCGACATCGTGGTCGGCACGCACGCGCTCCTCACCGGCGACGTGCGCTTCCACGCGCTCGCGCTCGCGGTGGTCGACGAGCAGCACCGGTTCGGCGTCGCGCAACGCGCCGAACTGCGCGGCAAGGCGCCGAGCGGGCAGACGCCGCACATGCTCGTGATGACGGCGACGCCCATTCCCCGCACGCTCTCGCTCACGGTGTACGGCGACCTCGACGTCTCGACGATCCGTCACCGACCGAAGGACCGCTCGCCGGTCCACACGCGCGTCCTGCCGGTGTCGCGGTCGACCGACGCGTACCGCTTCGTGAAGGAGCGGATCGACCGCGGCGAGCAGGCGTTCATCGTGGTGCCAGCGGTCGAGGAGTCGGATCTCGGCCTCAAGGATGTCGCGAGCCATCTGGAGGCGCTGGCCGCGGGATCACTCGCGGGCGCGCGGCTCGCCGCGATGCATGGCCGCATGAAGCCCGCGGAGCGCGACGCGGTGATGGATCGCTTCCGCGCGGGCGAGATCGACGCGCTCGTCGCGACGGTCGTCATCGAGGTCGGTGTCGACGTCCCGAACGCGACGGTCATGGTGATCGAGCACGCCGATCGCTTCGGGCTCGCGCAGCTCCACCAGCTGCGTGGCCGCGTGGGCCGCGGACCGAAGGGCGGCGTCTGCGTCCTGATCGCCGACGCCACCACCGACGACGGACGCGCGCGTCTCGAGGCGATCAAGGAGTCGGACGACGGGTTCCGCATCTCCGAACTCGATCTCGCGATCCGCGGACCCGGCGAACTCTTCGGCGCGCGGCAGAGCGGCCTGCCGCCCTTCAAGGTGGCGGATCTCTCGAGGGATCTCGGCCTGCTCGAGCGCGCGCGCCGCGACGCGAGCGAGTGGATCGCGCGCAGCCCGCTGCTTGCGTCCGACGAGGAACGCCTCCTCCGCCGCCGCGTGCTCTCGACCTACGGCGAGGCGCTCGGGCTTGGGGATGTGGGGTGATGCGAAGTCGTCGCGGCCGGATCGAACATCGGCCTATGCGACTCGCAACGCGTGCGTTCAAAGACAATACTCGTCGCCGAACTCGATCGCACCACCGGTCCGACGGAGTTCGCCGTAGGTGACCGACTTCGCAACAAGCTCGCGTACGGTGCTGGTGAAGAGGAGCAAGCCGTAATGTCGCATGATCTCGCGCTTGATCGGCCCGCATCCGTCGAATCCTGCGGGCCATCGGAGGCGGCAGTCACGAGGACGCGAGATCCGGATCGAAGCAAGCAAGAGGGCCGATGCGATCGACCGGTCGGTGACCGAACTCAGGAAGTTCATCGTGGCAAGCTCGACGCCCGTGCCGGCGACGCGCACGACGACGTACGAGCCGCCGAGGGCGAGGCGCACCACCTCGTCCGCCTCGATCGGCCTCCGAACTTCGCCCAGTGCAACGAGCGTCGGAACGATGGGCTCGCAACTTCGGAGTTCATCCAACCGCTGATCGCCGACGTCCGTCTCGAGCGCACGGGCGAGCCCGCGGGCTTGCGATGCCTCCCCGAGACCAACGTACGCGAAGTCGACGAATGGACGGTGCCGCCGGAGTTCAGAGCAGAGCTCCGCGTCCGCGCCTTCGACCTCCGAAGCGACGAGAAGGATTCGCGCATCGCGGTACTCCCGCGCGCACCGGATGATCGAACTCGCGAGGAGATCTCCACGCGTGCACGCAAGTTCGCTCGTCGGCACGATGCGGATCTGTGCGACCGGCTGCTCGGCTTGACGAGGCCGGAGCATCAGTCGCTTGGGCGCGATCCACGCGACCGTAGTCAGTCGGTGATTCGCGTCGAGCTCCATCGAATGCCGCCCCTGTCCCCCAACTTCCGGGCTGACCTCGAAGACGCGAGCAAGCGCTGCGTGCAGTGAGGGAACGATTTTCCTCGGTATCTGGTCTCGAACCACGCTCCATCCGGGTCCGCCGTATCGAACAACCGCCGCGTCGGGTCCTGCGACCACTTCGAGCCACTCCGCCGCGCATGCATCGGTTTCACCCAGCATCCTGAGGACAAGGCGATCGAGCGGATCCAACTGCTCCGTCGCAGGGTCTGATTCGCCGGATTCCGCGGCGTCGATCGATACGTCGGCGCTGCCGTTGGCCCGTTCTTTCAGACTGGCGACGGCCAGTGCCCAGCTGACCGATGTGAAAGGCTCGTCCGTCTTGGCGCTCCTGCCAAAGTACCCGACCGCGGGCGCCGGACGCCGCGTCGGCCTTCCGAGATGATCGTTCACCATGGTCGACGGCTGCAGGACATTGAGTTGCTCTACGGCCGCGAACAGCGCGTTCACATCCTCGTGGAGCTCGCTCCGAGGTCCAGCTCGCCAAGCCGCGACGACTCGATCGAGCGACGTCAACTCGAGACTTACCGACGCCTGAAGGGTCGTCTCGAGTTCGGAGCGTCGGTCGAGAACGTCGAGATCGCACGTGACAACCCGCAGAGGCGCTGCCGAACCCTCGCGCGGCCGCACGAAACACATGAAGTTGCGATAGACCTCGCGCATCGCAGGACTCGGCGCCGGGACGAACAAACGATCATCCGGGCGGAACTCAACACCGAAACGCTGAGCGAGGGCGGCAATGAGCCCCTCCGCGGCAAGCGGACCGACGAGTTGACATCGCTTGAGATCCGGATCGAATCTCGAGTGGCATTCGACGAGCACGCTGCGCAGACTCCGGCCTCCGATCTTCGCGACAATCTTGTCGAAGAGGCCGAAAGGAGAATCACCGACCGACAGGCAATGGTGGGAGTGCCCTGGGGGATCCTCGACACGCGAGGTGAACTCCCCGGGGGCCGCTCGAAGTGCTTCGGAGCCACGCTTGAGCCGCGCCAACGACTCAGTGGGTATGAGTCCAGACTCAAACGCAAGCTCGGGTAGGTCGAGAATGCTGCAGCCGTCTCTGACGATGCGCGAGAATCCGCAGCGGTGCTTCTCAGCGAGCATGCGCACCCCGCACGACCTCGGGCGAGACCAAATGAATGTCCATCGCATCGCATTGCGCGGACAGTTCGGAGACTCCGATCCGGCTGTCGAGGAGTGCCGACGACGACCGGGCGTTCATGAGCAGGCCCTTGACCGAAGTCCGCAGCCTGATGAATGTCTCGACGTCGGGTTCCGGCCGATACGCTCGCTCCCGGGATGCATCGATGACGATCGCTCCGCGAAGTACCGCGGCCGGAAGCGAACGATGCCCGCCGAGTTCCATCCATCGGAGGAGCGCGAGCGCGGGCGACGATCCCCGGGTCCAGACGACGACCAGCGCCCCGCGCCCCGCCATCCCGCAGACCTCGCGCAGACCCGCGTCGGAATCGACATCACCCATGATCACGATCTCTCCGGGACGCACAAACCCGTAGTCGCCGCAATCGAAGAGCTCCGTTTTCCGAGTGGTGGCGCCGGGTCGCAGGAACCATGTCGCGCTCCGATCGTGCACCGTCGAGAGCATGTACTCGTCACCCTCCGCGATGAACTGGACCAACTCGTCGACTGCGCACCGCGACTCCGATGCAACCAACAGAACGCCGCCGCCATGACGAGGACTCACCGCCGAACGCAACGCATCGAGTTCCGTCATTCCCCGGAACCTCTGGAGCTCGTTCAGCGTCTCGACCTCGACCCGGAGCAATCGACATCCAAGACTTGAATCGCTCCGCGGTGAAAATCGCGCTGTCACGCGAGCGGGACCGTACGGCATCGAGAAATTCATCGAGAACACGCGATGCTCGGCGTCGACGTCCCTCGGAGCGAGGGCCTTGAACCTGGAGACGAGCCGCTCGAGCACTCGAGCATCGACCATCGCCCGAACGGCGCACTCGTTGCCGCGCCGATACAGCACGATCGCCTGCCCGTGGGACTCTGATGCACCGAGGTAGAACTCGGCGGCATCCCAGCACTCCTCGCCGAGTTCAAGCATCGTTCTCTGGAACAACTTCAGGACAAGCAATGCGAAGCCGCTCTCACCGCCTCCGAGTTCGTCGGACATCCCCCCGGAATCCGAGGCAGCGCTCCCTTCGAAGAGCGCAGCACGTTCCTCCTGCTCGAGCAACTTCAAACCCGGCGCGATCTTGATGCAGGCGAGCGCATGCTCGAGCGATGCGTAGTTGGACACGAGGTTCATGGCGGCTCCCTTCACAATCTGTCGAATGGACGCGCACGGCAAATTGTCACTTCTGCGCCCCCTGTACGGTGAAGGTACCGACCGGACACGCCATTTGGAAGTGCCTTCTCGTTCACTTGACAGAAATCGGAGGTGGCGCGGCGGCGACATCCGCAGCGCCGATCGCCGGGTTTCAACCGCCCGGTGCGTGCATGCTCGATCATGCTTCGTCGCGGAGTATGGAGGAGAACGACGCCCGAAATTGCGTCGCCCTCAGGAAGCCCCCACTCGCAACTTCACTGCCGCGCAGCACGCGGACTCCGACGGAGTGCACGCCCCAACGCGGAGCGACGCGAAGGGCCCGAATCTCGTAAGGCGCGGGCGGGGATGAACCTCCTGCGACAGTCCGTGTTGCGAGGGAGCGATCGATGCCGGTTGCCGGTCGCGGCGGATACGACGGCGCGGACGTCGCCCAAACCGAAGTTGCACAGCTCGTCCGCCACTCGCCAATCTTCAAGTGACATGGTTCGCCGGGCAATACTGTTGTCAACCGCCCTCCCTCTTGGACCAGCCCACTTCTCTGATTCGCCGAACCTCCTACCGCTTCCTCCGCCGCCACGCGTCGAGCGCCTTCGGGTCGAGCGCGTTGAGGCACTGCGCGCGCGGCAGCAATCCACGCTGCGCCGTGAGCATGCCGTAGCGGAGTTCCTCGAAATCCCCGAGCCCGTGCACGTCGCAGTCGATCGCCACCATGCAGCCGGCCTCGGCCGCCGCGCGCACGTGCGTGTCGCGCAGGTCGAGCCGCACGTGATGGCTGTTCAGTTCGAGCGCGGTGCCGTGCTCCTTCGCCGCCGCGTAGAGCTCCGACATGGCCGGCTCGAGCCCGGGCCGGCCGTTCACGATCCGGCCGGTCGGATGGCCGATCACATGGACAAGCGGATGCGCGATCGCCTTCAGCAACCGCTCGGTCGCCACGCGCGGCTCCTGCTTCAGCGCGGCATGAGGGCTCGCCACCACCCAGTCGAGCTCGGCGAGGAGATCGTCCGCGTAGTCGAGCGAACCATCGGCGAGGATGTCGACCTCGCTTCCGGCCCAGATCTGCATCCTCGGGAATCGCGCACGCGCCGCATGGATCGCACGGATGTGCTCGCGCAGCCGCGCCTCGTCGAGGCCGTTCGCCTGGAACTGGCTCTTCGAGTGATCGGTGATCGCGATCGTGTGGAACCCGCGCCGCTCGGCCTCGGCCACGATCTCGTCGATCGTCATCGCGCCGTCGGAGGCGCGCGTGTGGCAGTGGAGCTCGGCGCGGATATCGGAGATGTCGACCACCGCCGCGACCGGATCGCGCACGATTCCCTTCGCGAATCGCTCGAGTTCGCCGCGATCCTCACGTGCGGTCGGCGGGATCCACGCAAGCCCGAGCGCGGCGTACACATCATCCTCGCTCGCGGCGGCGACCGGCTCGGCACCGGCGGGCACCTCGCCCTCGGGTCCGGCGCGGAAGAGCCCGTACTCGTTCAGCCGCATGCCCTGCGCGATCGCGCGCTCGCGCATGCGGATGTTGTGATCCTTGCTTCCGGTGAAGTACATCAGCGCCGCGCCGAAACGATCGAGGGGCACCACGCGCAGGTCGACCTGCACGCCCGACTTCGTGAGCACGCTCGACTTCGTGTCGCCATGTCCGAGCACGCGCGCGACATCCGCGCGCGCGCAGAACGCCTCCATCAGCTTCGCCGGCTCGCACGCGCTCGCAAGGATGTCGAGGTCGCCGATCGTCTCGCGGCCGCGGCGCAGGCTGCCCGCGTACGCGACGCGCTCGACACCCGAGATCTTTCCGAGCTCCACGACGAGGGCATCGGCGAGCGGCATCGCCTCACCGATCCGGATTCGTCCGCGCGCGCTCTCGGCGAACGCGATCGCGTCCTTCATGTTCTGGATCGTCTTCGCACCCATTCTCGGCAGGGTCGCGACCTTTCCGGCGTCAATCGCGGCCTTGAGGCTCGCAAGATCCACGATGCCGAGCTCCGTCCACATCGCGCGCGCGGTCTTCGGACCGATGCCCTGGATCGCGAGCACTTCCTTGAGCCCGGCGGGGACCTGCGCGCGCAGCTCCTCAAGCTCCGACATCGTGCCCTTCTCGGCGAACTCGTGGATCTTCGCCGCGGTCGACGCACCGAGGCCGTCGATCTCCTTGAGGACCGCGACCTCCATCGCGCACGCCTCGCCCGCCAGCCCCTCGACCGCGCGAGCCGCGCGGCGGAACGCGTTCACCTTGAAGACATTCGCACCGAGGATCTCGGAGAGGACGGTAAGTTCCTCGAATGCGGCAGCGACCTCGGAGTTCGTGCGGGTTTCGGCGGAGGGCATCGCCCGAGGATAGCACGCGCACCCGCCCCCGCCGCCGTCACCCATCCTTCATGCGTGCGTGGCGAGAAGCGCGAGGAGCACCTCTGCGGTGCGCGCCGTGCCACCCTGCTCGCGCCGGATCGTCTCCCGCGCGCGGTACGCGATCTCCGCGCGCTTGCGTGGATCGGCCACCAGGTCGGCGAGCGTCGCCGCCAGCGCCGCACCATCGACCTGCACGATGCCGCCGCGCGCGACGAACGCCTCGACCACATCGCGGAAGTCGGCGACGCGAGGACCGATCACGACGGGCTTGCCGAGGCTCGCCGGCTCGATCGGATCGCTTCCGTAGAGCTTGCCGAAACTGCGTCCCATCACGACGACATCCGCGAGCGCGTAGGCCATGCGCAGTTCGCCGATCGTGTCGAGCACGAAGTACCTCGTGTCCGCGCCTCCCTGCTCCTTCTTCGATCGACGCACGCATCCCGGAAGGTTCGCGGCGACTCCATCGAACCACTCGGGCTTGCGCGGCGCGATGAGAAGCCGCGCGCCTTCCGGCAGCGCATCGCGCAGGAGGATCTCCTCGCCGGGCTCCGTGCTGCCCGCGACGACGAGCGGCACGCCCTTCGGAATACCAAGTTCCGCGCGCAACTGCGCGCTGCCGGGCACCTCGTCGCAGATCTCGACCGAATCCCACTTCATGTTGCCCGAGACGAGCACCTCGGGCGAACCGAGCTCGGCGAAGCGATCGGCCGACGCGCGGTTCTGCGCGAGCACGATCGTCGCGCGCCCGAACATCCCTCGGATGAAGCGATGGATGCGGCGGTAGCGGCGGATCGAGCGATCGCTGAG
Organism: Planctomycetaceae bacterium; assembly: GCA_021297795.1. Lineage (GTDB taxonomy): Bacteria > Planctomycetota > Phycisphaerae > Phycisphaerales > SM1A02 > QWPT01. The sequence continues at coordinate 17,656 of JAJTGL010000021.1, read as the reverse complement.
CCGGCCGTTCACGACGACCACCGGGATCCCGCGCATCTCGGCCAGTCGCGTCATGTTCGGCCAGAGTTCGAGCTCGACGAGCACGAGCACGTCGGGCTGCACTCGGTCGAACCAGTGCCGCATGGCGAAGGTGAAGTCGATCGGCGTGCGGATGACCTGGTGCTTCGATGCGAACAGCGATTCCGCGCGCTTGAAGCCGGTCTCGGTGGTCGCGCTGACGAAGATCTCTGGATGCAGACGATCGGCCGCAAGCCGCGCCACGAGACCGCGCACGGCGTTCACCTCGCCGACCGACACGCCGTGGATGAGGACGCGCGGCCGCTCGGTGCGCGGATGCACGAGCCCCTCGCCGAAGCGCGCGCGCCAATCGGTGCGCAGCTTTCCCGTCCACCACATGCGGAGGAGGATGAAGGGGCCGGCGACGATCGCCGCGACGAAGTACGCGAGGTCGGTGACGAGGAACGACAGTCGAAGCCGTGCCACCGACGGAGCGCGCTCGGAGCCGCGTCCATCCCGGGACGGGGTGGACGCCTCCGCGCCGTCGGTCCCGCCGGCCGTGCGCCGCTGGTGAGCCTCACCCTGCGTCTGGTGCGTGGGGTCTTCCATGCGCTACCGCAGATTCCTCGCCATCGCCTCGAGCCACTTCGCGCTCTGCGTCCCCTCGGAGAGATCCGCGACGCGGCCCTTCGAATCGACGTACATCGTCTTCGGAATCGAGGGCGACGCGTTCCGGGTTCGCACGAACTCCATGAACTCGGGCGTCGCCATCAGCTCGAACTCGTTCGCCGTGTTCGAGCGGAGGAAGTTCCTGACGAGATCCGGCCCCGTATCGACCGAAATGCCGACCACGGCAAGACGCTTGGGGAAGGTGGGGAGCAAGCCGTGCACGGTCGCGCGGTTCTTCCGGCACGGCCCGCACCAGGTCGCCCAGATCTCGATGATCATCGGTCGCCCCGCGAGCCGGGACAGCGGGAACTCATTCCCGTCGAGATCGCGGACCACGAGCCGATGCACGGGCCCCAGTTCGGCAGGCGGCGTGGGCGCGGCCGGCCCTGTGGGAGCCGCGGGTGCGCCAGGCACCGGAGAAGACTCGGCGGCGGACGCCCCGGCCCCCGCCGGATCGCCTGCGGATGGCGGGGCCGCCGGGGCACTCGCGGCCACGGTTTCCCCGCGACCGACGTCCGAGCCACCATCGCAACCGGCGAGGCTGGCGACGATCAGGCTGATCGCGGAGAGGATGGCTGCACGACGGCGCGGCATCCGGGCAGAATACCCGACCACGGCGATGACGCACGACGACCGGACATCCGCAGGAAACGCACGCTGGCTGGTCGCGCTCGACACCGGAGGCACCTTCACCGACGTGGTGGCGCGATCGCCGATGGCCGAGATCGTCCGTGCGAAGATCCCATCCGATGGATCGATCCTCGCGCGCGTCGTGCGGCATCTCGTCGTCGCGCACGAGGGTGTCGATCGGCCGCCGCGCCATGTCTCGCACGTCGACGTCGAGTTCGCCGCCGGCCTCGTCCTTCCGCCCGGGTTCCTAGAAGGCTGGGCCCTCGATGAGGGCGAGGCCGCCGACGAGAGGCCCGCGCGCGTGCTCGCGCACGAGACGAGGCGCGGCGCGACCGTCGCGTCGATCGTCCTGGATCGCATGGCGACTTCCACGATCGGACTGCCGCTTCGCCTTCGGCAGCGCGAACACCATGTCGACGCGCCGCGGCTCGGCCTTCACATCGTGACGGGGACGCCGATCGCGACGCCACTTCCTCCGATCGAGATCCGACTCTCGACGACGCGCGGAACGAACGCGCTCCTCCAGTCGCGCGGCGCCCGCGTCGGCGCCCTCGTGTCGGACGGGCTCCGCGGCATCGTCGAGATCGGCGACCAGACGCGCGAGGATCTCTTCGCCCGCGTGCCGCGCCGGAGCACGCGCCTCGCGCACGCGGTCGAATCCCTGCCGGAACGCTCGCTCGCGGGCGGCGCGGTCGAGTGCGCGGCGTCGGTCGACGCGATCCTCGACAAGGTCGCCGCGCTCCGGCGCTCCGGCTGCGAGACCATCGTGGTCTCGCTCGCCCACGCGCTCGACAACGATCGCGAGCAGGCGATCGCCGCAGCGGTCCGCGGGAGCGGCGCTCCGGCGATCGCCGCACGCGACGTGGCCGCGCATCCGCGGCTCCTCACGCGCACCGAGACCGCGTGCGTCCACGCCCAGATCGCGCCGATCCTCTCGGAGTTCGTGGCCGACGCGACGCACAGCGCCTCCGACGCGCGCAGCTTCGTCTTCACCAGCGCCGGCGTGCTCCAGCGCGCCGAGCGCCTTCTCGCGCGCGACACGCTCTTCTCCGGCCCTGCGGGCGGTGCGCGCTCGATCGTCGCGGTCGCGCGGCGGCACGGCATCGAACGCGCCGTCGGCTTCGACATGGGCGGCACCAGTTCCGACGTCTCGCGCGTCAGCGAAGGCGAGGTCGCGCTGCGCGCCGAATCGCGCATCGGCCGCCGGACCGTCGCCGCACCGAGCGTCGCCGTCGACAGCGTGGCGGCCGGCGGCGGCTCCATCTGCCGCGTGCGCGACGGAGCCTTCGAGGTCGGCCCCGAGAGTGCGGGCGCGAATCCCGGGCCCGCGTGCTACGGACGCGACGGACCCGCGGCGATCACCGATGTGAATCTTCTCGCCGGCCGGATCGCGATCGATGCCGGCGCGCTTGCGCTCGATCGGAGCCGTGCGGAGGTGGCGATCGATGCGCTCGCCGAAGCCCGCGGCGCCACGCGCGAGGATGCGATCGAGGCGCTGCTCGACATCGCCAACGCGCGCATGGCGCTTGCGATCGAAACACTCTGCGTGCGCGATGGCGTCGATCCGCGCGATCACGCGCTCGTCGCCTTCGGTGGCGCGGGCGGACAGCATGCATGCGCGATCGCCGACCGCCTCGGCGTCGAGAGGATCGTCTTTCCGCGCTTTGCGGGATTCCTCTGCGCGCAAGGCGTCTTCGACGCACGACCCGCACGGTTCGCGACCGTTCCAGTGCTCCGGACACTCGAGGCCTGCGCACCCGACCTCGAGCGCCTCGCCGCGCTCGCGCGCGACGAGGCGATCTCCGAACTCGCGGACGATGGCGTCGCCTCCCCGGGCGAAGCGCCCGCGGCGGCGACCGCAGAGGCCGAGGATCGGACGCTCGTCACCATCACCGCAGCGCTCCGTCTCGTCGGACAGGAATCGACCATCGTCGTGCCTTTCGCAGGCACGTGCGTCGACATCGACGCGATGCGCGAGCGTTTCATCCGCCGCTTCCTCGAGCTGTACGGCTACCAGCCTCCGGCACGCGCGATCGAGGTCGTCTCGCTCGAGTGCCGCGCGCTCGCGCGATCGCGCGCACCCTCCGTCACGCACGCGATCGCCACGCCGCGCGATGCGCGCCCGGGATCTCCCACGGCGGCGGCGCGGATCTACAGCGAAGGCATGTGGAGCGAGGCGGTGACCATCACGCGAGAGGCGCTGCAGCCCGGCGACCGCATCGAGGGCCCCGCCATCGTCACCGATGCGGGCGAAACGGTCGTCATCGACCGAAGCTGGCGCGCGACGGTCGATCCGTCGGGCGACCTCGTCGCCGGGCGCGCGCGCCCTGCCAGCTCGCGCGCGAGTGCCGCCGAACAGGAGCTCTTCGCGGCGCGCCTCGAGGCGATCGCGCTGTCGATGGGACACCTCCTCGAACGCACCGCGTTGAGCCCGAACATCCGCGACCGCCTCGACTTCTCGTGCGCGGTGCTCGACGCCGACGGCACGCTCATCCAGAACGCGCCGCATCTACCCGTGCACCTCGGCGCCCTCGGCGTCTGCGCCCGGCTCGTGCGCGACGCGCTCTCCTCCCGGGGCACGCCGCTCGCGGAGGGCGACATCGCGGTCACCAACCACCCCGCGTTCGGCGGCTCGCACCTGCCCGACGTGACCACGGTCGCGCCCGTCGTGATCGACGGACGCACCGTCGCCTACGTCGCGGTGCGGGCCCATCACGCCGAGATCGGCGGCACGCGCCCCGGATCGTTTCCACCGGATGCGGCGAGTCTCGCGGAGGAGGGTGTCGTGCTCGCGCCGTTCCTTGCGGTGCATGGCGGACGCTTCGACCGCGACGCCGCGCACGCGCGCTTTGCGGATGCGCCGCATCCGTCGCGCAATCCCGCGGAGAATCTCGCGGATCTCGAGGCGCAGATCGCGGCCACGCGGCACGGCGTCGCCCGGATCGCGGCGCTCGCGCGCGAGCTCGGCGACGCGTTCGCCGCGCGCTGCGAGGGCGAGCTTGCGCGCGCGGATCGCGCGCTCCGCCGGGCGGTCGCGCGGCTCGCGACCGCAGGGAAGTCGCGCACATCGCGCGTCGCCGAGCGCCTCCTCGACGACGGCTCGCCGATCCGGGTGTCCATCGAGACGTGCGACGATCCCGAACGCACGACGTGCCTGCGCATCTCCTTCGCCGGTTCCGCAGCCGTCCATCCGCGAAACTTCAATGCGCCGCTCGCGGTCACGCGCGCGGCGACGCTGTACGCGCTCCGGCTCCTGATCGACGAACCTGTGCCGATGAACGAGGGGCTTCTTCGCGCGGTCGAGCTCGATGTCCCGACCGGCATGCTCAACCCGCCGTTCGCCGCGGATCCGCGCGCGTGCCCGCCGGTCGTCGCGGGAAACGTCGAGACGAGCCAGTCCGTCGTCGCCGCGCTGCTCGACGCGCTCGGCATCGCCGCCGAGAGCCAGAGCACGATGAACAACACGCTGTTCGGCAACGAACGATCGACGATCTACGAGACGCTCGGCGGTGGTGCGGGCGCGGGGCCCGGCCTCGAGGGCGCGAGCGCCGTGCACGTGCACATGTCGAACACGCGGCTCACCGACATCGACGTGCTCGAGCGCCGCGCGCCGGTCGTCATCCGCCGCTTCGAGGTGCGCGTCGGCTCGGGAGGCGCGATCGATGGGCATGGCGCCAACGACGCGCGCGGAGGCGACGGACTCGTGCGCAGCTACGAGTTCCGCGAGCCCGTGTCGCTCTCGTTCTTCGGCTCGAGGAGGAAGTTCGCTCCGCGGGGAGTCGGCGCCACGAGCTCGGGCTCCGACACGTCAGGCGTGGACGGCGCGCGCGGACTCCAGCGCGCGCGGATCGCAGGAATCACCCACGTTTTCAATGATGCCGTGCTGTCGCTCGATCTTGCCGCCGGCGATCTCTTCACGGTGGAGACGCCCGGAGGCGGCGGATGGCGCGGACCCCGCTGACCGCAGCACGGGGTGACAGATCGCATCACCGCTGCGGTACGCGCGCGGGCAGATGAATGCGCTCGATCGAGCGCGCACGGCCGGTGGCGAGGTCGATCTCGACCAGCGCGCCCTGCACCGCCTCGCCGCCCGAACCCATGTCGAACGGCACATGCACGCCGGTCGTGAAGTGCTTCAGCACCGCATCGGTGCGTCGGCCGATCACGCTGTCATGCGGACCGGTCATCCCGACGTCGGTCTGGAACGCGGTGCCTCCGCGCAGGATGCGTTCATCGGCGGTCGGCACGTGCGTGTGCGTACCGAGCACCGCGGCGACGCGTCCATCGAGGTGGTGCGCGAGCGCGGCCTTCTCGCTCGTCACCTCCATGTGGGCCTCGACGAGCACGATCGGATTCCGCTCGGGCATCGCCGCAAGCAGCTGGTCGGCGCACTCGAACGGATCGTTCGCCTGCACCGAGCCGATGTGGATTCGGCCGAGCAGCGTGATGACGAACAGCTCCCTCGGGCAGCGCTCGTCGGCGGGGATCCGGATCACGCGCTTGCCGGGCGTCCGCGCGGAGAGATTCGCGGGCCGAGAGACCGGCTTCGTGGGATCCTCGAGGAACGGAATGATCTTCGCCTCTCGGAAGGCGTGGTCGCCGAGCGTGCAGGCATCGATTCCCAGGCGACGGAACTGTTCGAACAGCTCGGGAGTCAGACCCGAGCCGTTTCGCGCGTTCTCGGCGTTCGCGACGATGCGATCGGGCTGGAATCGCTCGCGCAGCACCGGCAGTTGCTGGTCGAGCGCCATCCTGCCCGGGGCGCCGTTGATGTCGCCGAGAAAGGCCAGTCGAAGCGTGCTCGGCGGAGGCATGGCCGGGTAGCCTACCGGGTGTACCGACCGATGCGCACGGCGCGGACACTTCCTCGATAGGAAGGATTTTGTGCCGGATGCACTTGCACGCGAAGGGTTTGTGCTACACTCCGCTATGTCCAGGCACGTTGCCGCGAACGAAAGTTCGGCCGTGCGGGATCAAGAAGCATCAGGAAACACCGAAAAAGACGCGCGTTCGCAGATCGGCGCGTCTGGGCTCCCGGTTCTTCAGTTGACGGTCGGGACAGTCGCTCGGCGAACGAAGGTCGCCGGGGTGATCCCCTACAGATGACTCAGGCCGATGAATCAGGCCGACACTGCATCACGCAGCGAGTTTCTGCGACTCCGTGATGCTCCACCGATGAAGCATCGATGCTCCATCGGTGCTCCATCGATGCTCCATCGGTGCTCCATCGTGACGCCGAATCGCACCGCCGGATCCTGCTGTGTTTCAGCACGCTGCTCCGTTCTTCCGAGTTCAATACGTCCCGAGCTGCATTCGTTCCGAGCTGTATACGTCCCGAGCTGCATACGTTCAAAGTTGAGTACTTCGAATCTCGAGCGCACGTCTTCTCAAGCAGACACTCTTTCAAGCACACGCCATCACGGCCCATCCACACGCGGAGATCGCGCCTCTCACCGGCGCCCGCGCTCGGCAGTTGACCGCGGGATCACCGCCCGGCCTCGAATCGTGCGGCAGGACGCTGCACCGCAGATCACCACCATGCTCACCCCAACGATGTACACGCAAGGAATGCAGGTCCGACACCGACAGCGCCCGGAATGGGGCGCGGGAACGGTCTCGAGAGTCGAGCAACTCACGCGCGGGACGACGCGCGACCAGCGCCTCTGGATCAAGTTCGGCGCCGCGGGATTGAAGACGCTCCTCGCGAGCGCCGCCGACCTCGAGGTCGTCGAAGGAACGGGCGCCGCCGAGCACACCTTCGCCGCGCGAGAGATCGCCTCCGAGGGCGGCTGGCTCGGGCAGATCGCGAAGAAGCGTCCGGAGCAGGCGATGTCCGAGCTCCCACCCGACGCCACCGATCCGTTCCTCACCCCCGAGCGAAGGCTCAAGAACCTGCTGGGCCTCTTCCGTTTCGACGGCAACACCAAGCTCATCGACTGGGCGGTCGCACAGTCGGGTCTCGACGACCCGCTCTCGCGGTTCACGCGCATCGAGCTCGAGGCGTTCTACAAGGACTGGTCGCGTGAGCGCGATGTGGCGCTCTACCGGCTCGTCGGCGACTTCAAGCGTCGCCGGGCGCCGTACGAGAACCTGCTGGCCGACGCACCGAAGGCGGCGCTCCAGACGCTCCAGCGCTTCGAGCGACGCGGCTGACCCATCCGCTTCGGCCCGCTCGCACGCCGACGTCCGGCATCCCCGCACGCCGACGCGTTCCCGTTGCGACACCCGGCATCGCACGAAGCCGCCTCCCGCGGCTGCGTTCTCGTTTCCCCGTCGTTCCACGCACCAACTGGTGCGCCGCTGCAACACACCTGCAACAGCTCTGCAACAAGCCTTGCAGACCAACCTCGCATCGTGCGGTCTATGACGGCGCTTCCGGGAAGAACCCCCGCCGCACGTCCACACTCCACTCGCATCGACCGTGCCTGCACGCTGGCACGGGGGTTGCAATGTCTCTTCCGTCGCGTACGCCGCGACAGAGAGCGCACAACCGAAGAGGAGAAAGACCATGGACGAGATCAACTTCCAGGAGAAGATGAACCAGATTCTCGAGCGCATCCGCGAGCTGCCGGCCAATCAGGCTCCGGCTGCGAGCGACGTCGCCGACACCGTCGCCGCGCGCCGCGAGCGCGTGCAGAGTTCGGTGGCCGAACTGCAGGACGCTCTCGACTACCTGCGACTCAGCGTCAAGTACCTCGTGTTCGATCTCGAGGCGACGCGGCGCGAGAACGCCTACCTGCGCCGCATGATCGAGCAGTCGAACCGCGAGCGTGAGCGCAACCAGCCGAGGCCGGAGGAACCGCGCGACGACGAGCGCCCGGACTTCGGGGCGAACGGCTGGGAGTGAGACGAATCAAGCGGTCCCGCCCGGCGATCTTGGACGGACGCCGGGCCGTCCAGAGGAGGCAGAGGTTCTGCAAGAGGGGCGAACTTCAGCATGGGCCGATCCAGAGACCGACCGGACGCAAGTCCGGTCGGTCTCGCTTTTGCGTGGCGTTGCGACTCGTTCGCGCTCAAGGCGCGCGAGGTCCGACGCGAATCACGGTGGCCTCGTCGCGCGCCAGTTCGATCGGGACGTGCGAGGCACCGAGCGGTGCCTCGATCGGTGCGCCGTTCACGGACGCCTGCCAGCGCTCGCCTTCGCGTCGCCCCGCTCCCGAGGCTCCTCGAAGAGGCACATCCACGATGACCGTTCGTCCCGAGGCCAGGCCTTCGAGCCTGAACCGACGAACCACGGATGGTCGGACCACACGTCCCGGCGGCTCGACCGACGTGGCGTCATCGATCTGGTCGGCCCCACGCGAGATCCACTCCGTCACACGAAGGATCGCGGCATCGGCTTGGTCGACCTCCGTCCGCACGGCCGATGGATCGAGGCCGTAGACCACTTCCCAACGTTCGTCCGCGCCATCCACGAGCTGCCTCACCTCGCGCGGCGTGAGCGCGCGAGCTTCGCCCGAATCGCGCATGAGCGAGAGCGCACTTGACGCCTCCGGCCATGGAGCGGCGAACGCATCGATGCGAAGTCGAAGCGCGTCGACACGGGCATCGACGGGAGTGCCCTCCGGCGCTTGATCCTGCGAGATCCGCGATGGCGCGCAACCCGCGATCAACACAAGCGCGATGAGCGCCGCGTGCTTCACGCGGAGACCTGCGCCCGAACCGACGAACGGGCCGACGCGCGCGATGCCCGCGGGGCACCCGCGAGCGTCCATGGACATGACACGTACCCTCTGCACGGCGCGAGGATAGCGCGCGCAGTCCACCGGTCGTCAGCGAAGGAACGCGCAGAGGACGGCCGTCTCCTCGTCGCTGAACCAATGGTCCCGAGCCAGTTCGAGCAGCACACGTGCATGGGCGCGCTGGCGCTCGACGCTCCACGCTTGCGACCGCGTGCGCTCGACGAGCATGTTGAGGAGCAGCGAGATGCTCGCCGCGCCAAGGGGCCCCGGCGCACCGAGCGCGTCGAAGCCGCCGGTCGTCCGTCCCATGTCTTCGGACCGAGCGTCGAAGCGCCGTTCGGCCCCGCGGGGACTGGGCGTACGGTTGACGTCAGGTTCTCCCGAGATCTCGCCGTCCCGCGCGCGTTCACTCCCGAAGCGTTCATCCCCGAATCGTTCATCCCCGAATCGTTCATGCCCGAAGCGTTCATCCCCGAAGGACCCGTCTCCCGACCCGCTTCCTGCGCCGCCTCCGCTGTGGTGTCCCATGTCGACCGTCCGTGTACCGCGGCGACGCCCCCGCGTCCGCAGCAGATGCGCTACGCCGGGTACACGCCTCGGTTCGCGCAACGGATACAGTGCCGTCCCGATCGATCCGCGCAATCCACCGCATCGATCCGACGTTGTGCCTTTCTGGGCAGGCATCCGCGCCAGCTTCACCCGCGTCCCCGCACGCCACCACTCCATGCAGGCCAGCAACGAGTCCTCCTCCCCGCCCGCGCTCGAGATCGACGCGCTCGCATTTCGCTACCCGGGCGGCTTCGAACTCCACCTCCCCCGCCTCCATCTCGCGAAGGGCGAGGAGATGCTCCTCGTCGGCCGCTCGGGCTGCGGCAAGAGCACGCTGCTCCAGCTGATCGCAGGACTCCTCGACCCGTCCTCGGGCGCGATCCGTGTGGGCGGCACCGCGATCCACGCGCTGCACGGCGCCGCGCGCGACCGCTTCCGCGGCCGCTCGATCGGCATGGTGTTCCAGACGTTCCACCTGCTGCACGGCTTCAGCGCACGCGAGAACGTGCTCATCGCGCTCCTGATGGGCGAACTCCCGAAGCGCGACGCCGACGCCCGCGCCGAGTCGCTCCTCCGCTCGCTCGGGATCGAGCGTCTCGACGCTCCCGCCGAGGAACTGTCGGTCGGTCAGCAGCAGCGCGTGGCGATCGCGCGCGCACTCGCATGCCGCCCGACGCTCGTGCTCGCCGACGAACCGACCGCGTCGCTCGACCCTGAGAACGCGCTCAACGCCGTACGCGTCCTCCGCGATGCGTGTCGCGACGAAGGGGCCGCGCTCCTCGTCGTGTCGCACGATCCGTCGCTCGAGTCGCACTTCGCACGCCGCGAGCGGCTTGAATCGCTGCGCGCTCCCGAGTCATCGTCGAGCGCCGCGGCCGCCCGAGCGGGAGGTGCGGCATGACCGACCTCTCGATCGTCCTCCGCAGCCTGCGTGTGCGCGCGTTCTCGACGTCGGTCGTCATCGCCCTGGTCGCGATCTCGGCGGGTCTGCTGCTCGCGATACTCTCGCTCCGCACCGCGGGCGAGCGCGCCTTCGAGCGCGGAACCGGCAACGCGCATCTCCTCGTCTCGCGCGACGGAAGTCCGCTCGTCAGCGTGCTCAACGGGCTCTTCTACGCCAATCCGCCGAAGGCGCCGATCGACGCGGCCAAGCTCGCCGAGATCCGCGGCAGCTTCCCGTGGAGCATGTTCGTGCCGATGGCCGTCGGCGACAGCTACCGCAGCTTCCCCGTCGTCGCCACCGTGCCCGACTTCTTCACGAAGTTCGAGCCGGTCGCGGGCGAACCCTGGGTCTTCGCCGAAGGTCGCCCGTTCGAGCGCAGCTTCGAGATCGTGCTCGGAAGCGCGGTGGCGCGCGAGACCGGACTCCGCATGGGCGCGAAGCTCGTGGTGACGCACGGCTCGGGCAAGTCGCGCGAGGGCGCCGACGAGCACGCGCACGTGCATGAGGAGTACGAGTTCACCGTGGTCGGCATCCTCGCGCCGACCGGTGCACCGCACGACCGCGCGCTCTTCAGCGACCTCGACTCGAGCTGGATCCTCCACGCGCACGACCGCTTCGAGCGCGAGGGCCAGCACAAGACCGTCACCGCCGCCGATCTCACCGACGAGGATCGCGTCGTCACCGGCGTCCTGCTGCGGCTCCCGTCGCGCGACGGCTCGGCGCCGCCCGCGCTCGTCTCGCAGTACGACCGGATGCGCCGCGACGGCTCGATCACCGTCGCGATCCCGGCGAACGAGGTCCAGCGGCTCTTCGACATCGTGGCCAGCATCGACGTCCTCTTCATCGCGATGGCCGCGGCCACGCTGCTCTCGTCGGGCGTTGCGATCCTCCTCTCGATGGTGAACTCGATGCACGAGCGCCGTCGACAGGTTGCGATCCTGCGCGTCCTCGGTGCGAGCCGCGGGCGGATCTTCTGGCTCGTGCTCACCGAGAGCACGATGGTCGGTCTCGTGGGCGCCGCGATCGGCGTCGCCCTCTGCGCGATCGTCCTCTTCTTCGTCACGACGTGGATGCGCGAGGCCCACGGCATCGTCATCGCACCCGAACTCGACGCCCGAAGCGCGATCCTCGTCGCGATGGGAACGACCGCACTCGCCGCGCTCGCCGGCCTCGTGCCGTCGATCCAGGCATACCGGACAAGCGTGGCTCGGAACCTGCGGCCGATCGGCTAAGGTGTGCGTTCGCATGAAGATCGTCTGGACCATCGTCGCCCTGCTCCTGATCGCCGGACTTGTGGTGATCCTGCAGCCACCGGCCCCGACGCGTCGCGAAAACGCCGCCGAGCTCGCGGCGGCGGCCGATGCGGCCGAGCTCGCCATCGAGACCGCGGAGCGCGAGAAGCAGGCCGCGGCCTCGAGCGGCGACGCGGGTTCGCAGAGCGAGACCAGCGCGGCAAAGGACACGAGCGCGGTCGCGGCGAAGGTGCCGTCTGAGGGCACGACGACGACGATGACGACGACGACGTCGTCCACGACCACCACCGCGACAACCCCGACGGCCATCGCGAACGCGGGCAGTGGCTCCAATGCGGCGGAAGGTGCTGGTTCGGCAGTGGCTGCGGAACCAACCACGAAGGCGTCGACCAGCGCTCCCGCCGACGCGGCCGCTGTCACTCAGCCCGGGGAGTCGAAGGCTGCCGCCACCGAACCGAAGCCCGCCACACCCGAGGAAATCGCGGCTGGCGCCGAGTTCACGCCCGAAGTCCCGCGCATCGAGCAAGCCGAGATCCTCCCGAGCCGCTTCGTCAAGCTGCCCGACGGCGCGATCTCGGTGGACGATGCATGGACGATTCGCGGCGCCGGCACGGCCGAGTCGCCGTACGAAGTCTCGTGGGAGTTCCTCTCGAGCGCGCAAGAGACCTACGTCCCGCGCCTCAGCGAGAAGAAGATCCCCGCGCGCATCGCATTCCTTCACGGCAAGGTCGTCCGCATCTCGGGCTACCTCGCGTTTCCGCTGGTCGCGCCGACCTCGAGCGAGTGCCTCGCGATGCTCAACCAGTGGGACGGTTGCTGCATCGGCATTCCGCCCACGCCCTACGACGCGATCGAGGTCAAGCTTGCGACCGAACTCAAGGGCTGGAAGAAGCACACGATCAACTTCGGCGCGATCACCGGCGAGTTCAAGGTCGAGCCGTACCTCGTGGAGAACTGGCTCGTCGGTCTCTATCTGATGGAGAAGGCGAAGATCAACACCGAACTGTGAGATCGGGCACCAGAGCCGGACGTCGGCGCCTGGCGCCCGCTGCCCGCCGCTCGTCGTTCGCTGCTCGTCGTTCGCTGCTCGACCCGGTCGTTCGCAACATCATCGCCCGAAAGATGCACGGAAGAAATTCCGGCCGCGCAGGAAACCCGCCGAAGATGGGTATCCTTCGCGCCATGCCTGCCGCGTTCCCCTTCCGCTCGGTACTTCGCAACCCGTCGCTCTGCGTCGCGTCGGTACGCGCCGCGTCGACCATGCTTGCTCCGCTGGTCGCGCTCGCGTGCATGCCGCACGCGTCTGCGTCGCGGCTTGCCCTCACGACCAACGACCCCCCCGCTGCCGAAGGTACCGCGGCACCGGCGGCGACACCACCCGCGCAACTCGCGCCCGCGCAGTTGCCACCATCGGGGTTCGCCACGGGAGACGCGCTGCTCGCCGATTTCGACGCGCTGCTGCAGGCGAACGCGGCCTCGCGTGGCTCCATCTTCTCGAAGCGCACCCTCGGCTACTCGCTCGAGAAGCGACCGATCGACGTCTACATCCTCGGTGACCAGGATCTCGGCAAGCTCCGCCCCGCGATTCTCCTCGTCGGCGGCATGGATGCCCAGCAACTCGCGTCACCCTCCTGCGTCACCGAGTCGGTCGCCGCGCTCCTCCGTGACAAGCCGGCGCTCCTCGACTCGGTGCGCATCTACGCGATCCCGCTCGCAAACCCCGACGCCCGCAACGCCGCACTCGCCACCAGGCTCCCACGCGCCACCAACGCGCGAAGGATCGACCACGACCGCGACGGCGCGATCGACGACGACACGCCCATCGACATCGACGGTGACGGCTCGATCACGTCGATCCGCCGGGTTGCGCCACCCGGCAAGCCCGCCACACACCTCGTGGATGCGGGTGATGGCCGCGTGGTGCGAGGAGCGAACCGCGACAAGAGCGAGCGCGCCACGCATCTTCTCACCGTCGAGGGCCGGGACGCCGATGGCGATACCGTGATCGGCGAGGATCGCGCCGACGGCGTCGATCTCGACCGCAACTTCCCTCATCGCTACCCCGAGTTCTCGTCCGACGCGGGCACGTTCCAGCTCAGCGAGCCCGAGTCGATGGCGATTGCCACCTTCGTGCGCGAGCATCCCGACATCCTCGCGGCGGTTGTCTTCGGTCGACATGACACGCTCGTGAACTTCCCCGACACGAAGGACAACGACGCGACTGGTCGCACGCCCGTCGTCTACCACCCCGACGATCACGCGCTCTACCGCGAGATGGCGAAGCTCTGGAAGGACGCGACCAAGATCGACCGTTCGGCGAATCACGATCTCGCCGGATCGCTGGTGCTGTGGCTTGCGAACCATCGCGGCATCGCCGCGGTCGCCGCGAACGGGTGGGCTCGCCCCGAACCACCGAAGGCGCCCGAAGGGACCCCCGCTCCGCCCGAGACCGGCGATGCCGAGCAGTCGGCGTGGCTCGCGGTCTCCGACGCGATGTACGGCGGCGCCGGCTTCCGGCCGTGGACCGCGTTCGATCATCCCACGCTCGGACAGGTCGAAGTCGGCGGGTTCGTGCCGTTCTTCCGCGAGTCTCCGAATGCAGAGCAGGCGGCGACCATCGCGAAGGCCTCTGGCGCGTTCGTGAGCGCCCTGGCCGAGCGGCAACCCAAGCTCGATGTCAGCGATGCGCGCTGCACGGTGCTCGCCGATGGTCTCGTACGCGTGGAACTCCGCATCACGAACACCGGACCCGTCCCGACGGCGACCGCGATGTCGACGATCACCGACGTCACGCCGCCGATCATCGTGCGTCTCCCGCTCAACCCCGAGTCGGTCCTCTCCGGCCGCCCCATCGAGAAGATCGAGCGCCTCGCGCCGGGCGAATCGCGCGAGTTCATGTGGCTCCTCCGCATCGATCCGAAGGAAACGCTTTCGATCGCCGTCACAGGCGCGTGGTTCGATCCGATCACCCGTCCGATTTCGCCTGCCGCTTCCCAGGAGGCCGTGCGATGAAGCACCTCATCCACCTCTCGACCGCCGTCCTCGCCGCCTCGCTGCTCATCGCGCCTTCCGTGCACGCGCAGCAGCGCCCCGACTCGAAGTCCGCGCTGCGCTTCGACCACTTCCGCGATTTCCCGACGCTGGTAGCCGAGTCCAAGGCGCTTGCTGCCGCCCACCCCGATCTCCTCACCTACTCGGAGATCGGCAACAGCTCGCAGGGGCGACCGATCTTCGTCCTCACGCTGAACAACCCGAAGACGGGCCCCGACACCTCGAAGCCCGCGATGT
Organism: Planctomycetaceae bacterium; assembly: GCA_021297795.1. Taxonomy (GTDB): domain Bacteria; phylum Planctomycetota; class Phycisphaerae; order Phycisphaerales; family SM1A02; genus QWPT01. Next base: position 2,645 of record JAJTGL010000021.1, on the reverse strand, counting down.
ATATCGACGGCAACATCCACGGCAACGAGATCCAGGCCTCCGAGACCGTGCTCTACACCGCGTGGTATCTCGTCGAGCAGTACGGCGAGAACAAGGCAATCACGGATCTCCTCGACCGCGTTTCCTTCTACTTCATCCCCTGTGCCAATCCCGACGGCCGACAGGTGTGGTTCGAGACGCAGAACTCGCCGCATTCCTCGCGCACCGGCATGAAGCCGACCGACAACGACCGCGACGGCACGGCCGATGAGGACGGCCCGGACGATCTCGATGGGGATGGGTCGATCGGCATGATGTGGCGCCGCGATCCGAACGGCACTCACCGCCGCAGCGAGCTCGATCCGAACGAGATGGAGTTCGTCGCCGCCGCACCGCGCGCCGACGGCACGATCCGCCGCGGCGAGTGGTCGATGGCCGGCCAGGAGGGCATCGACAACGATGGCGACGGCGAGATCAACGAGGACGGTCCCGGCGGCTACGACATGAACCGTAACTGGCCGGGCGACTGGCAGCCCGATCATGTGCAGGGTGGCGCGGGCGACTGGCCGCTCTCCTACCCCGAGACCGACTCGGTCGCGCGCTTCATCCTGTCGAGACCGAACATCGCCGCAGGTCAGGCCTATCACAACACGGGCGGCATGATCCTCCGCGGCCCCGGCGCCAAGAGCAACGAGGGCGCGTACGCCGGCGACATCTCCACCTACGACGCGATCGCGAACGCGGGCGCCGAGATGCTCCCGGGCTACCGGTCGATGGTGATCTGGTCGGATCTCTATCCCGTACGCGGCGGCTTCGTGAACTGGCTCTCGGAGACCCTCGGCATCGTGAGCTTCACGAACGAACTGTGGACGGAGAAGCGCATCTTAGAGAACGGCGGCGATCCATCGCCCGATCAGCGGAAGCGCTTCAACGAGCGCGTCCTCTTCGGCGAGACGCGCTCCCCGCTCACCGAAACCGCGCATCCCACGCTTGGACCCATTCTCGTCGGCGGCAGCAACAAGTGGTCCTCGCGCATCCCGCCTTCGTGGATGCTCGAGGAGGAATGCCATCGGAACGCTGCCTTTACGATCTTCCATGCAAGCGAGATGCCACGGCTCTCGTTCGGCGAGCCCACCGTGCGCGATCTCGGCGGCGGCCTCTTTGAGGTCACGCTCGAGATCCGCAACGATGCGCTCATTCCAACCCGCACCAACCGCGCCGCGCAGACGAAGTCGGGCTTGCCTGATCGCGTTCTCCTGCGCGGCGCTCCCGGGGTCAAGATCGCTTCAACGGGGATGGTGGCGAACCGCTTCGACACCACGCTCGACGGCAAGCAGGTCGATGGCGATCGCCTCACGCTCGAGTCGGGGATTCCTGGCCGGGGTTCGCGGTTCGTGAGGTTCTACGCAACCGGCAAGCCGGGCGACGTGGTCGAGATCGAGGTGCTCGCCGAGAAGGCCCGCACGCTGAGGGGTTCGGTCGCACTCGCACCCACCAAGCCGCTCGAGCCGAGCTCACCGAAGGCCGCCCAGCCGGGAATACCGTGAGCGAACAGGCCGATCTCGTCGTCGTGGGCGCCGGTGCCGCGGGTCTCTTCGCGGCGATCCACGCAGGGCGCGCGGGCGCAAGAGTCGTCGCCCTCGACGGCGCGAGGACGCTCGGCGCCAAGATCCTCGTCGCGGGCGGCGGGCGCTGCAACGTCACGCACCACGCGGTCGACGAGAAGGCGTATGCGGGAAGTTCGCCCAACGCGATCAAGAACGTGCTGCGACGCTTCGGCGTCGCCGACACGGTTGCGTTCTTCGAGGCCTACGGCGTCACACTCAAGCGCGAGGACACCGGAAAGCTCTTCCCGACCACCGACGATGCCCACACGATCCTCGACGCGCTCCTCCAGGCCGCGCGAGATGCAGGCGTCGACATCCGTCATCCGCGGCGCGTGACCGAGATCGAGCGCACTCCGCAGGGCGACTTCCTCGTGCGCGGCGAATGGGGCGACATCCACACCAGGCGCGTGATCCTCGCGACCGGCGGCAAGGCGCTTCCGAAATCCGGTTCCGACGGCGCGGGGTACGAGTTCGCCCGCGCGCTCGGCCACACGGTCACCAAGCACGTCTTTCCCGCGCTCGTGCCGTTGATCCTCCCGGGCACGCATCCGCTGCGCGCGCTCTCGGGGCTCACGCTGCCCGCGACACTCTCGCTGCGGTCGTCGACCGGAAAGGTGCTCAAGGAGTTCACGAACTCGCTCCTCTGCACGCACTTCGGTCTCTCGGGCCCCTGCGCGCTCGACATCAGCCGCTACTGGCGTGCCGCGATCCTCGAGGACGCGGGCGCGGGACTCTTCGCGAGCTTCATCGCGGGCGAACGCGAGGACACGCTCGACGCGAAGCTCCTCGCAAGCCGTGCGGCGAATCCCGCGGCATTCCTGCGCGAGCATGTGCCCGAGCGGCTCGCGCGAGCGCTCTGCGAGATCGCGACGGTCGATCCCGCGGCGAGTCTTCGGCAGCTCACGCGCGAGCAGCGCAAGGCGCTCGCGCGGGCCGCGTGCGCGCTTCCCCTGTCGATCGAGGGTGATCGCGGCTTCACCTATGCCGAGGTCACGATGGGTGGTGTGCCGCTCGCCGAGGTCAAGCTCGACACGATGGAATCGCGCGCGTGCCCGGGGC
>JAJTGL010000111.1:4223-17515 GCA_021297795.1 Planctomycetaceae bacterium | reverse complement strand
AATCCGAGCGCGCCGTTCGACCACGCGCTGCGACCGACCACGCCTTCCTTCTCGGAGAGGACGAACACCTCGTCGCCCGGCTTGCCGTCGGTCTCGCCGACCGCGACCGCGTCGATCTCCGCGAAGCTCGGCTGGGTGGTGCCCGGCTGGAGCCCGCGGTCCTTCTGCTGCCGGAACACGGTGACGGCGCTGCCGACGGGGTTCGTGACGATGACGTCCGCGAGTCCGTCGCCATCGACGTCGCCGATCGCGGAGGCGCGGCTCTTGCCACCAGCCGTCGCGAAGACCTCGAGCGCCGCGTCGCGCGAGCCGCTCGCATCCTCGACGAGTTCCTCGATCACGACGCGCTTCGTCTGGCGCTCGATGCGACCGAGCAGATCCTTCCTGCCGCCGGGAAGTCGCAGCGTCATCGCCTCGCGGAGCGGCGGCATCTCGAAGCGCCGCTCGCTGCCGAGACGGCGCATGGCCTTGCCGCCGGCGTCGGTCTCGGTGCTCGCGAGCCAGATGCGGATCGGTGTGGGAGACTCGGGCATCACGCCGGCGAGGTCGTTGGCGCCATCGCCGTTGAAGTCGCCGAGGAGGAGCGCCACGATCTGATCGCCATCGGCGCCGAGACGCACCGGATCACCCGGCTTCGAGCCGTCGAGCTCCCAGATGGTCGGTTGACCGGAGATGATCGCGACGAGATCCTCGCGCGCATCGCCGATGACGTCCGCGACGAGGAATCCGTCGCGGCTCTGCGTGAGTCCCTTCTGCGGCACGCGCCGGTCGACCTCGAAGACGCCGGGCTTCGTCTGACGCAGGAAGACGATCGTGCCGGGCTGACCCGAGTAGACGATGTCGAGCAGGCCGTCGCCATCGAAGTCGAACGGCGCGATCGCGTTGACCTGATGCGACACCGGGATCTCCACGCGGCGGAAGCGCCAGTGCGGGGGCACTTCGTTCACCGAGGTGGGCGCATCGATGGGGTCGTCGGGCGTGGCGCCGGGCTTCTGGAGGTGGAGCTCGATGCGGCTCTTGTAGTTGTTCGCCAGCGCGAGATCGGTGCGTCCGTCGCCATCGAAGTCGCCCACGGCCATCGGTCCCGCCTTCGGGTCGATCTTCACGACCTCGAGGCCATCGAAGCCGAAGTGCCCGGCGTCGTCGGCATCCTGTGCGGGCGCATTCGTGACCGGGAGGCCGAGCAGCAGGGCGGCGGGGAGGGCGAGCGCGCGTATGGATCGGTGCGTCATGTCGAAATCTTGGGTGCGCGTGAGAGGTTCGTCCGGTCGACGGTTCGACCGGGGTGGGTATAGTACGAATCCCGCCATGTTGCTGAACAGACTTCTTCCTCTCGGCATCCTGATCGCCTCGGTCGCTCCCGCCGGAGCAGTCCACGCGGCTGCCTCGCAGACGGAGCCAGCGGGATCGACCCCCTCGACGACGACCGCTCAGGCATCGGCCTCCACCGACCCGGCGGCCCGGTCGACCACGGTCCGGCTCAAGTCGGGCGCGGTGATCGAGGGTCGCATGCTGAAGCAGACGGACCGCCGCGTTTGGATCGATGTCGGCGCCGACGTCCTTTCGTTCGCCATGGACGACGTCGCGGCCGTCGAGTCGCAGGACCCTTCCGCGACGGTCGCGATCCGCACCGACTCGATCTTCTCGACGGCGCTCGGCCTCGCCGAGCTGCCGCCGCGCGAGCAGGCGAAGCGCATTGGCCCCGCGGTCATCAAGGTGTCGACGCCGGGCGGCCTCGGCTCGGGCGTGATCCTCTCGCGCGACGGCTACGCGATCACCAACGCCCACGTCGTGCAGGGCGAGACCAATCTCCGCGCGACCGTCTGGTTCGCGCAGCCCGATGGATCGCTCAAGCGCACCGACATCGACGGCGTCGAGCTGGTGGCGATCAACAACCAGGTCGACCTCGCGCTGATCAAGCTGAAGCACCCCGAGGAGAAGGACTTCCTCTTCGCGCCCGTGCAGGACGCGGAGCTCCTCGAGATCGGCCAGAACGTCTTCGCGATCGGCAATCCGCTCGGACTCGAGCGCACGCTGACGCAGGGCGTGGTCTCGACCACGCAGCGCAACTTCGACGGCCTCACCTACATCCAGACCGACACGCCGATCAATCCCGGCAACTCGGGCGGCCCGCTCTTCAACACGAAGGGCGAGGTCATCGGCATCACCAACATGGGCATCCTCGGCGGCGAGGCGCTCGGCTTCGCCATCCCCGCCCGGTACGTGAAGGACTTCATCCGCAACCGCGAGGCCTTCGCCTACGACCGCAACAACCCGAACTCGGGCCACAACTACCAGAAGCCGCCGCGGCGGACGAAGGATGGCGCACCCCCGAGTCTCAAGGACGGTACATCCGGCACCGCCGGCTGAACGCTCCCGAGTCGCTCGTCCCGCATCGCTCCGCCGGGGGGCAAGTCCCGGAATCGCCCGATCTTGACACGCGTCTGAACCGACTCGCCGGACTTCTCCACGCATCCGGCACATCCAGCAACCAGCTTCCTCCGAGAGGACTTCCGTGAACCGTATCGCAGCCACCATCACGCTCGCCCTTCCCCCGATCCTCCTCGCGAGCGCCGTGCACGCGAACAACGGACTCTCGATCCGCGATCTCGCGCCCGAGACCGCGATCCTCGTGCTCGGTGCCGACGACGTGCGCGGCATGATCGACCGGCTCGGACCGACCGCGCTCGGCCGCGCGTGGGCCGATCCCGCCGTCGCGCAGGAGGTCGGCGAGATGAAGAAGGCCTTCAGCGAGGTCGTGAACGAATCCGCGACCGCCGCGGGCATCGATCCCGCGACCGTGTCTTGGCCGTCGAGCTTCGGCCTCGCCGTGATGGCCGAGATGGACGAAGAACTCGGCATCCCCTCGCCGCAGTACGTCTTCTTCTGCGATTGGACCGCCGAGGCGGAGAACGCCTCGAAGATGCTCGAGGCCTACGTCGCCAACATCGAGAAGCAGGCGAAGGACGCGGGTGACGAGGTCTCGACCGAGGAGATCCGGGGTCGTCGCGTGCTCGTGCTGAAGGAGAAGGCCGCCGAGGGCGGCGATGGCATGGGCGAGGACGGCATGGGTGAGGGCGAGAGCGAGGATGGGATGGACGAGTTCGGCGGCATGGGCATGCTTCCGGACTTCGGGCCGACCGAAACCTGCATCGTGCACGAGGGCGGTCGCGTCTTCGCGGCGAGCTCCGTGGCGACGATGGACACGCTGCTCGGCCGCGTCGATGGCGCTCGCGAGAAGTCGTTCGGCGACAGCGCGGTCTTCAACGGCGCGATGGAGGTTGCCGGCGGCAAGGGTGACATCTACGCCGTGCTCGCCACCGAAAACGTGAAGCCGATCCTCGGGGCGTTCCCCCAGTTCATGATCGTCGAGCCGCTCGTGCAGCGCTTCTTCGGAGACATCAAGGCCTGGAGCGCGGCGCTCCACCTCAAGGACGGCGTGATCGAGCAGAACATCGGCATCTACGTGCCGGATGGCAAGGTCGGCCTTCTGTCGCTCGTCGATGCGCCGTCCGAGCCGTCGGCACCGCCGTCGATCGTCCCCTCCGACGCACTGAGCTACGGGCGCATGAACGTGCGCTTCGACAAGGTCGTTCCGATGCTTGACGAGGTGATCGCGAGCCTGCCGCCCGATCAGGGCGACATGATCAAGCCTCAGCTTGACATGTATCGCCCCGCGATGAGCGCGGCGTTCGCGGCGCTCGGACCCGAGATCCACCTGTGGTCGATCGAGGGTGGCGACGATCCGCTGAACCAGGGTGGAACCGTGACTGCGATCGCGATGAAGAACGACAAGGAGAGCGCTGCCGCGGTCAGCGACTTCATGAACCTGATCCCGCTCGGCCTCCAGTCGCGCGACTTCAACGGCATGACGATCATGTCCGACGAGTTCTCGCCGGTCGCGGTCGGAATCGGCGGCGGCTACATGGTGATCGGCGAGACCAAGAACGTCGAGCAGGCGCTTCGGTCGGTCGACGCGAAGGGTGAGCGCGGGCTCGGCGCCGACGAGGGCTTCACGGCGTCGATGGCGGCGCTCGGCAAGGATCCGGTCGTCGGCATGGCCTGGTGGGACATGGCGCGTCAGCTCGAGTTGATGGGCCGGACGATGGCGGCCATGACCGAGCAGGTCAACAACGCCGCGGGCCTCGGCGAGGACTTCCTCCCGGGTCTCGACATCGGCATGGACGAAATCGGTGGCATTCCCAATCTCCTCAAGAAGGAAGTCGCCGAGCGCTGCTTCGGCGACGCGATCCTCGACTTCACCTCGACGAAGGCCGGCTTCATGACGCGCTACCGCGCGATGCCGCCCGCGGCGAAGTGATCGGTACGAACCATCGATGTGTACGGCGCCCCGCGGATCCCGCGGGGCGCTGTCATTCCCGTCGCGGCGTGGTCGTCAGACGAATACGCCCCGCGCTGCGAGCCACGCGATCGATGCCTCGACGTCGGCGCGGCCGGCCGTCTCGAAGTCGTCGTGGCGTGCGCGGTGCACGGCGGCGAAGTGACTGACTCGTGCCGCGGAGGCGATGGCGCGCGCCTCTTCCATCGGAGTGACCGGGTCGAGCGCTCCGGCGACGATGGCAACGGGGCACGCAACGCGCGCGGAGGACTCACGGGTCGAACGCTCGCGGATCCCGAAGGCCGCGAGCGTGGTCAATGCGGGACCCAGAATGGGAGACCGTGGCAGGGCGCGGAGGTCGAGCCGCGCGCCGAGCGGCGTGCGCAGCCGTTCGTAGGGCGCGAGGGCGAGCACGCCCTTCACGCGCGGTGCGAGCTCGGGCAGCGTCGCCGCATGCAGCGCGATGGTCGCGCCGAGCGAGTGGCCCGCGAGGACGATCGGGCCGGTCGCACAACGTGCGGCAAGCGCGGCGACGAAGCGGTCTTCGTCGGTCCCGAGGCGCGTCGAGCGGCCGCGCGCATCGCCGTGTCCCGGAAGATCCGGCAGGATGAATCGCCGTGCGTGCGGGAGCAGGGGGCCGATGCGCGCGAGAGTGTCGTAGCGCGAACGTGCGAATCCATGCAGGAAGATCACGGCAGGCGCGGACGGATCGGTGTCGCCGATCTCGAAGACCGGGCACCGCGTGCCATCGAACTCGAAGTCCCACTCCTGTCCGGGGAGTCCCCATGCGGTCGGTTCACTCGGTAGCCCGCGGCCGAGGGCCCAGCCGATCGTCTTTCGCTCGGGGCGCAGCGCCTCGCGCACCACGCCACCGACCGCGCCTGCCCAGAGCAGGAGGCTCGAGGTGCCGAGAAATGCGGCGGCTCCGAGGATGGCGGACGGATCGGGCACGCGCGGAGCGTACCGGGTTGGCCGGGAGTCCGTGATTGACGAGAGACCCTTGGCACGCCCGGCGTTCTGCGGCACACTCCGGAGGAAGCGCCGCCGTCTCCCGGCGCCCGAGGACTTGCCATGTTCGACCGACTGCAACGACATCTCGCGCTCGCCTCCGTTGCCGCCTTCGCCGCCGGGGCGTCCTGCGGGACTGCGACCGCAGGCTGGGTCACGTGGGAGAACTGCAATCTTGTGATCCCTGCCAACATCGACGGGCTCTACATCAATGTCGAGACGCGAGTGACCGGATCCGCGGGAAGCATCGTGGGCGGCTGGGACATCAATCCCTACTCGGCAAACAGTCTGACGTGGTTCAATCCGACCGGTGGCGGGATGATGCGTTACCCCGGCGTGACCACCGGATCAGCGGGCAATCTCGCAGGCTACTTCGGCTGGACGGTCGGTCCGCAATCCTCGTATGGCGCGGGTGCCGTGGTGGTCGGATCCGCTGCAGGGAACTGGCAACTGAACTCGGTCAACATCTTCGGCTTCCGGTTCATCGCGTCCGACGGACAGACGCACTACGGGTACGGGATGATGCAGGTCGGTGCCGCGATCACATCCCGCACAATCACGACGCTCGTCTATGAATCGCTTCCGGCGACGCCGATCCAGCAGTGCCTCACGCCGTCGACGTACATTCGCGACCTCGATGGCGACGGGTTCGGAAACCCGGCATCGGGGACGACCTACTCCTGCTGGGGAAGCCCGGGGGCGGGATGGGTCTTTTCGGGGTGGGGTTCGCTGCCGGTCGACTGCAACGACTCGAATCCCCAGATCAATCCGAACACTCTCTGGTATCGCGATGAGGACGGCGACGGATTCGGACACGCGCCGCACGGCACGCTGACGCAGTGCTTGCAGCCGACCGGCTACGTGCTCGCGAACGGCGACAACTGCCCGACCGTTGCGAATCCCTCGCAGAGCGATTGCGACGGCGACGGTCTCGGCGATGCGTGCGAGTTGGGTGGCGCCGACGACTGCGATGCCAATGGTGTCGCCGACAGCTGTGATCTTGCCAAGGGTGCAGAGGACATCGACGGCGATGGCCGACTTGACGTCTGCGAGATCGCGCAGGGCGACTTCGATCTGGACGGCGAGGTGTCCGGAGCAGATCTCGCCGCGCTGCTTTCGGAGTGGGGCGTCGCGAATCCAGCGCTTGGCGATCTCGACGGTGACGGCGTCGTGGGGGGGTCGGACCTCGCGATACTGCTCGGCAACTGGGGACCGCTCAAGGGTTGAGTAGGGACGCGAGCCCGCGCGATCATGCCGCCGCTACTCCGCCTCGAACATGCGGCGGTTGGTGCCGCCCTCGCCGACGGGGACCTCGAGCTTCGCGAGGCACTTCGGGCACCGACCGACGTAGCTCAGGCCATCCGCCGATCTCGGCAGACGTCCATAGGTCGCGCAGCAGCGGAACCAGATCATCAGGAATGGTTTCGACGGCGACGCAGGTGCCGAGCCATCCGCGGATCGCACGGGCGGTGCGGCAGGAGGGCGGAGCCCGTCGATGTCGACGATGTCGCGTGGATCACGCACGGGAGAACCTTCGGCAGGACAACCCTTGCGGCTTGAGCGGTGTTTCGGCGGTCTCGATCGGGCCGGCGGGCTCCCCGGGAGACGCCCATCCAGAGGGGTCAGCGGACCTTTCCGCGCCACTCCGACGCGCTCCGCACGAGCGCGCCAAGCCGGGCCTCGGTCCGCGCGCCGATCTCGGTGCGGAGCGTGTCGTCGTCGACCGAGGGCAGGTTGATCCGGACGTTCTCGATCGCGGCGTCGGCCGCGGCCTCCGCGAGGTCGAAGGCGATGCGAAGGTCGCTCGCGAGCGACGCGCTCGTGGTCCCCACGAGGGTCGCCAGGGCCGCCACGGTTTCCGCCGCCAGGTCGAGCGTCGCCTCGGGTGCTGCGATCGCGGCGAGGACCGCCGGCGCGAACCCGGCGCGCGCCGGGTCGTCCTTCGGCAGCTTCCACAGGCGGTTGAGCACCGCGTAGGCGCTCGCATCGTCGCGCGCGAGGTCGAGCGCGCGACGTCGGCCGCGCTCGAACAGCGCGTGCGCCGCGCGGTGTGCGGCTTCGTGCGCCGCGAACTTGGGCTTGCCGATCGCGTATCCGACCACCATCGCCCCGAGTGCGTTCGCCTGCGCGAGCGTGACGCCCGCCACGGCGCCGCCGCCCGGCACCGGCACCGCGGCCGCAAGCCGATCGAGGTACTCGCCCACCGACATCGTGGCGAGATCGAGCGGCGTCGCGTCGCTCACGATCGGATCTCCGCACCGAGCTTCGACCGCAGCGCCTCGATCGCGCGAGCGACCGATGCATCCGCCTCCTCGCTCTTCATCGTGCCGTCGGGCTTGCGGAAGACGAGCCGCAGCGACACGCTCTTCCGTCCGTCGCCGATCTGCTTGCCGCGGAACGTGGTGACAAACGAGACCGACGCGAGATGCGCCAGTCCGAGTGCGCGAATCGTCGCCTCGATGTCGCCGTAGGCGACGCTGTCGGCCACGATCGCGGAGATGTCGCGGTCGGCGGCGGGGAAGGCCGGAAGTTCGACCGCCGCGTTCTCGGGCGGGTAGTTCGCGAAGAGTCCGCGCAGTTCGAGCTCCGCGGCTGCGGTTGGCTTCTCGAGCCCGTGCGCCTTGAGGACGCGCTGGTCGAGCACGCCGACGACGCCGATCTCGGTGCCGTCGACGACGACGCGCGCCGCCGCCGCCAGCCAGCGCCGCGCCTCCGATCGAAGTGGAAGGCGCTTGCGAACTCGAACAGCCGCAGATTCGCCGCGCCCTGGTCCTCGTTGTGCCGGCGCACGCGCAGCAGACTCGTGACCACGCTCGGGCGAAGCGCAGGCTCGCCGCCCGCGCGCTCGTCGTCGACGCGCAGCGCCTTCGCGCCCGACGGCAGGAAGGCCTCGGCGGATTTCTCGGAGACGAGCGAGTGCGTGATCGTCTCGACGAATCCCATGCCGACGAGGAGGTCCTTCACGTCGCGCGTCGCACGCTCGATCGGATTCCGGCGCGGAACCCGCACGGCGATCGCGTCGGCGACCGGCACCGCGTCGAGCCCGTTCAACCGGCAGATCTCCTCGATGAGGTCGATCTCGCGCTCGACGTCCACGCGCCGTGCCGGAGCGGTCGTCTCGATGCGCTCGTCGGCACCCGAACCGACGACACGCGGCGCAAAGCCGAGCGTGTCGAGCAGCTCGACCATGCGCGCGGTGGGGATGTCGAATCCGAGGATCTGTCGCGCGCGCGCCGGACGCAGCGTGATCGGGCGCGCAGCCGGAAGCGGAGCGCCGTCGGCAACGACGCCGGCTTCAAGCGTGCCGCCTGCGATCTCGACGATCAGCGATGCAAGCCGCTCCGCCGCCGCATCGATCTCGGAGGGATGCACGATCCGTTCGAAGCGGTAGGAGGAGTCGCTTGCGATGCCGTGTCGCCGACTCGTCGTGCGCACCGAGACCGCGTCGAACGTCGCCGCCTCGAGGACGAGGTCGGTGGTCGCGTCGGTCACGCTCGCGAGCGCGCCGCCCTTCACGCCCGCGAGGGCGACGGGGCGATCGCGATCGGCGATCACGAGATCTCCCGAGGTCAGCTTCACTTCGGCGGCATCGGCTCCGAGCGGGAGGAACGCCTCGCCATCGCGCGCGCGGCGGATGTGGATCTCGCTCCCGGCGAGCGTCGCGAGGTCGAAGACGTGCGTGGGTTGCCCGAGTTCGAAGAGGACGAAGTTCGTGGCGTCGACCACGTTGTTGCGCGGGATCTGACCGATCGCGACGAGACGGCGCTGCAGCCACTCGGGGCTCGGGCCGACCTTGACGCCGCGGATCACACGGGCGGTGTAGCGCGGGCAGAGCGCGGGCTCGTGGTTCCGGACGCGCACCGAGTTCGCCGCATCACCCGTGGTCGAGGGGAGCGCGGACTTCGGCATGCGCACCGCGCGTCCGGTCACCGCCGCGACCTCACGCGCCATGCCGACATGGCAGAGGCAGTCGCCGCGGTTCGAGGTGGTCTCGATCTCCTGCCAGGCCTCGCCGTTGTCGGCGGTGCCATCGCCATCGAGCGGGAGTCCCGCGGAGGTGAGGGCGGCCGCCTGTTCGGCGGCGTCGGCCGGGCGGTCGAGATAGTCGTTCAGCCAGAGCACGCTCGTGCGCATAGGGCCGAGAGAGTACCGCGTCCGGCGCGCGGGGGGTTCGTGTACCTTCCCGTCATGCGATCTGCGCACCGAATCCCGGCAGGGACGCTTGCACCCGCGTGGGCGGCGGCCGTCGTTCTCCTGACCACCGCACTCCCGGCAGGATGCGCGTCCGCGCCGAAGTCCGACGACGTCCCGGCGGTGACGGGCGTGCCAGATCCGGTCGGGGAAGTGCCGGCCGATCTCTGGCTCGAGATCGACGTCTCGCCAGGGCGCGGCGTCGACGCGAGAGCAAAGATCGAGGAGCGCGCCGCGCGGTTCGTGCTCCTTCCCGATGGTGCGCTGCACGGCGAGGCCGATCGCGTACCGCACGATGGTCTGCGGCCCGCGCGTGTGCGCCGCCTGTCGCGCGAGCAGATGGTCGATGTGTGGACCACGCTGCGCGCATCGGGGTTTGCGAACGCGGAGTTCGCCGACACGCTCGGGAATCCGAAACTCGTCGAGCCGACCGCGGGCGAAGTGCTCGCGACACTCGAAGTGCACGCCGATGGCGAGCGCTTCGCCTTCGTGCGTCGCTACACCCCGGGTGGCGAAGATCAGCCCGCCATGCGCCGCATGGTGCGCTCGATCGCGTCGCTCGCGTGGTCGAGCGACGAGGCGCTTGCCGAGTCGGCCGAACTTCCGCTGCGCTACGACCTCGGCGCCGATCCGTACGGGCGTTTCGCGAGACCGGGAACCGCGTCGCCCGCGGCATCGTCGGGAGCTTCGAGGCAGACCGATGGCGCGGGGAGCGTGCCGCAGTGAGTGCGTGGCATCGCGCGCTTCGCGTGGCGTCGTATGCGTCGATCGCCTGCGCGTCGCTGCTCGTTGCGTGCGGTCCGACGGTCGTGCGCAACGACCGCACCGAGGGCGTGTCGCTCGAACTCCATTGGAACAGCGCGGCGAAGGACCAGATCGCCTACTACATCGTCGACACGAGCGGCGATTTCCGTTCATCGGGTGGAGCGATGGCGGCCGATCGCGCGACGACCTTCCGCACGCCGCTGCAGGATGCCGACATCGCGGCGTACACCGAGCGCATCGCGGCGCTCGACGCGCGCAATCGTCCATCGAAGAGTGGCGATGTCGGCGATCGCACCGAGGTCACGGTGCGCGATGCCTTCGGAAAGCACGAGTTCGTCGTGCGGGGCAAGGACGCCGCCGTCGACGCGTTGCGTGCGTGGTGTGCGTCGATCGCGCTCCGTCAGTACCGCGACACGATCGAAGCGCAGCCCGAGGCCGGGCCGCGAAGCCGCTGAAGGTGGTGTTCGCCCCATGATTTTCGCGGGTGGCAGGCGCCTTTCGCCGGATCTCCGAGATATGGGCCTCGGGTGGAAACCTGTCTTCACCCGCACTCGCAGCAAGTTCGCATGAACGTCGAAAGAGGCCCGAGCGAGGTCGGGTTCTCTTTCTGTCCGCGGCAAGGAAGCCCGGACTGGGACACCAAGGATGGTGACCCGAACGAACGAGACTCTCTGGCACGACTGGCCGCCGGCCGAGTGCCCCGGAGGAAATGAACGAGCGTGATGCAACGGACTGCATCACGGGGCGGTGACGCGCTGCGCAAGGATGCGCCGCTCGTGCACCGTCAGACGATGGAGGTTCCCGGTTGGCCAACCGGGGACCTTCGTTGTTCCGAACCCGAACGGGTTCAAACCCAGCTGGTCGACGTCGGGCGGCGACGTCGCACACGCCGGGACGCGGGGCTCCCGTCCATGCATGGAAGCATGGATGCATGCCCCGCACGCCAGCTTCTCTCGGCAGCGACTCCCACCACTCGAAACTCTCCGAGCGCCCGCGCGTTGCCTCTGCGCGGGTGCTTTGTTTGCTGCCGGAGCCGAGGCACTTTCTGCGCGGCGACTTGCCGCGATCGCCGAAACCTCCGAAATCCCCGAAAGCGCCATCGCGCGGCCGCGGTTCCCTTTGGCGGGGCTGCGAAGTCCTGCCGTCCGAGAACACGCGCCCGAGGGGTCGGGCGCCGCGTCGGGGCACAGGACGTGCCCAGAACCCACAGGAGTGGCCGACATGCATGCACGAAGGATGGATGGTTCCAGCGACGCGCGCGGCGCGTCCACACGCGCCGACGCGCGAAATCTGCGGGGCATCTCGCGCGAGTTCGACGAAGCGGGGGGCGGGGGCTTGCGGCGGGATGCGGCACCCCTATCGTGGCTGCGCTTGGTCGAGCATGGAACCGCTGACCGCAGGACCGAACGGGACGGACCCCACGCTGGAGTCGCAGCTGGTACCGCGCGTGCTGTCGCGTGCGATGTCTCGCATGACGCGACGCACGCGACGACGCGTCGCGTGGCTTCGCTGAAGGTCGGACCCGCGGCTGCCCGCGGCCCCGCGTCGCCGGCGCTGGAGAGCCCGGAAGTCGCCATTGCGACGGAACCGGACGTGGAACTCCCGGCAGCACCCGACTCCTCCGTGTCGTCGGATCAGCCCTCGGCGGGAGCCTCCAGCGAGCGATCGCGGATCGTCGCCGAGCTCTACCGCGCCAACTACCACCGCGTGTTCGGGTTCGCACGGCGCCTCGTCGGCGACGACGAGGCGGAGGAGGTCGCGCACGAGGCATTTTGTCGACTCCTCAAGGTCAGAAATTTGGAAAGGATGACAATCAGTACCGCTTATCTACTACGTATCGCGGAAAACCTGATTCGACGGAAGTACGAGCGGGCGCAGCGGTACCGCGTGGTTCTTGAGCGTTCGGGGATGGTGGTGTCCGACACGACAGAGGACTCACGAGTGAGTCGGCGACCTGGTGGCGCCGGTTCATGCGACTTCGAGGAGAGCGGTTTCGACTCCTCGCGGCTCGCGGCGGTGCTGCGTCAACTGACGAACGAAGAGCAGGCCGCGGTGCGGCTGATCGTCTGCGAAGGCCTTGGCTATCAGGCGGCAGCCCGTTCACTTGGCGTACCTGTGTCGACCATCAACAACTGGAAGTACCGTGGACTTGTCAAACTCCGACAACTCATCGATGCCCCTTCTGGATCTGAATCTCGAGCCGCAGCCAGCGGCTTCCTCGCAGCTGCGATTTGAAGCACAGGCCGAGGTTCGCTCCGCCTCTCTCGGTTCGCCTCTTGCTGCGTTCTACCGAGAGGCGCGCGAGGCAAAGTGCTTCGCCCGCGAACGACTCGTCTTCCGTCTCGCGAAGGAATCCGGCGCGCAGACCTCCGAAAGCGGGATCCCCCCGATCGCGTCCCCGGTCGCCCCAGTGTCCGCCTCGGCGCGCGCCGAGCTCGGAAACCCGCTTGGAGCCTTCCTGCTCGAGGCGCTCGCGCAGGCGGACGCGTCGCAGCGGTCGGACGGCTGAGTTCCGGTCGTCGGCCCCACAACACCTGATCGCATCAACCCCGGCGGACGCCATCCGCCGGGGTTGTCGTTTTGCGCCCGGATCCCGCGTACCATCGCCGCCCATGGTTTCCGAGTCGGACCAGACGAGATCGAACGCAACGGGTGAGCGCCATGCCTCCGGCGGCGGCGACATCGTCGGCATCGATCTCGGTACGACCAACTCGCTGGTCGCGATCCTGACCGAGGCCGGTCCCCGGGTGCTCGGCCGTGGACCTGTCGGGGCGATGGTGCCGTCGGTCGTCCGGTACGCGCGGTCCACGGGGAGCGATGGCGGCGCGACGGGCGCACTCGTGGTCGAGGCGGTGGGGGATGAGGCACGCGCGACGCGCGACCGCTTCCCGGATCGGACCGTCGCGAGCGCCAAGCGCCTGATGGGTCGCTCCGCCGCGGAGACGCGATCGTTCGCGATGGGCTTCTCGGTGCCGCTTGTCGAGGGGCC
>JAJTGL010000111.1:0-4187 GCA_021297795.1 Planctomycetaceae bacterium | reverse complement strand
CTCGCCGGCCTCGAGGTCGTTCGCATCGTGAACGAGCCGACCGCCGCGGCGCTCGCCTACGGACTCGGGCAGTCGCGGCGCAGCGAGCGCATCGCCGTCTACGACCTCGGCGGCGGCACATTCGACGTCACCATCCTCGACATCCTGCCCAGCGAGGAGAGCGGGACAGGCGCCGACTGCTTCCAGGTGCTCTCGACCGCAGGCGACACCGCACTCGGTGGAGACGACATCGATCGCGCGATCGTCGGTCACTGGATGGTCGCAGGGCTCGTGACACCGGCGACCGCCGAGGATCGCGCCGCGCTCGTCGCGGCCGCCGAGCGCGCGAAGGTCGCGCTTTCCAGCTCGGAGCGCGTGGTCGAGCGCGCATCGATCGGGGGAAACGACATCGCGCTCGCGCTTTCCGCGGCCGATCTCGACCTGATCGCGGCACCCTTCGTCGATCGGACGCTCGCGGCGTGCAGCCGCGCGATCCGCGATGCCTCGACCTCGGCCGCCGAGATCGACCGCGTGGTGCTCGTCGGTGGCTCGACGCGACTCCGCGCGGTGCGCCAGGCGGTCGCGCGATTCTTCGGAAAGGAGCCCTACGCGGCGCTCGACCCGGATCGTGTGGTCGCGCTCGGAGCGGCAGTGCAGGCGGCGATCGCGGGCGGTGGTCGCAAGGATCTCCTCCTTCTCGACGTGATTCCGCTCTCCCTCGGGATCGAGACGGTGGGTGGCGCGGTGGCGAAGCTCGTCATGCGCAACAACCCGATTCCCGCGAAGGCGCACGAGCACTTCTCGACATCGAAGGATGGGCAGACGAACGTGCGCATCCACGTGCTGCAAGGCGAGCGCGAGCTCGCCGAGCACTGCCGTTCGCTCGGCGTCTTCGAACTCCGCGGTATTCCACCCATGCCGGCGGGCATCCCGCAGATCGACGTGACGTTCACGATCGACCACAACGGGGTGCTGTCGGTGAAGGCGCTCGAGAAGCGCAGCGGACGCGAGGCGTCGATCCAGGTGGTGCCGAGCTACGGCCTCACCGCCGACGAGGTCGAGCGGATGGAGCAGGAGAGCGTCGAGTACGCGCGCGACGACATGACCGTGCATCGGGTGATCGACCTGCGCGTCCACTCGGAACTCGATCTCAAGTGGATCGGCGAGGCGATGGCGCGCGTGCGGCCGGCGCTCGATGCCGCGTACGTGGCCGAGCTCGAGCGCTCGATGGATCAGGTGCGCGGTTTCTGCGGGCGCGCGGCGGCCGATCCGCGTTCGGTCGTGGCCGACGAGTTCCATCGCGCGAAGCAGGCGCTCGACGTCCTCTCGATGCGCGTCCACGAGGTCGCGATCGCGCAGTCGCTGCGCGGCTGAGCGGGGTCGGCCCGCGCGGCAACCGCCAGCGTCCCGGGCTTTCCCAGGGTTTGGGACGGAACCGCGCCGTTGGTACGATCCGCGCATGGATCTCGACCGCACGACCACCGCGCTGCTCGCCGGACTCTTCGATCCGCGGAATGCGGCCGCATGGGAGGCCTTCGACCGCCGCTATCGGCCGATTCTCGTGGGCTTCGCGCGGAACTGCGGGTTGAAGGACGACGCCGCCGCCGAGATCGCGCAGGAAACGATCGTGCGCTTCGTGGAGGAGTATCGCGAGGGGAAGTACGACCGCTCGCGCGGCCGGCTCGGCGCGTGGCTCGTCACGATCGCGCGCTACCGGATCATCGACCAGCAGCGCCGCCGGGGCGTTGCGAAGGTCGAGCGCGGCGAGAGCGCGATGGTCAACCTCGATGATGAGAACAGCGTGTCGGCCGCATACGAGGTCGAGCGTCGCCGCGCGGTGCTCCGCGAGGCGATCGAGGAACTGACCACCAAGTCGAAGACCGATCCGAAGACGGTGCGCGCCTTCGAGATGCTCGTCTACCACGGACTTCCGCCCGCGCGCGTCGCGGAGGAACTCGGCATGTCGACGCATGACGTCTACCTCGCCAAGAGCCGTGTCGCCGCCAAGTTGCGCGACATTGTCCAGCGGCTCGAGCAGGAGTACGAGGAGTCCCCGGGCGACTGGGAGGCTGGTGGCCGACCGAGCGCCAGGCTCGAGGAGTGAACGCGTTCAGCGCGGACGACGAGACGCAGGATCTTCCGCTCGAGATCGGATGCGGTCGGTTTCCTGCCGATGCGCTTGAACTGGCGGCGCTCGCACGTCACGAGCGTGAGATCGAGATCGACCCGGAGCTCGAGACGCACCTCGTCCTCTGCAACCGCTGCGCCGCCGCGGTCGACAAGTTCGACGAGGACAACGCGTTTCTCGGCGAGATCGCCGAGGTGGCGTCGGTACTGCGCCCGGTGTCGCAACCCGAGGTCGACGACGGCTCGCCGATCCGTGGCTACCGCCTGGGCAAGGAACTGCATCGCGGCGGACAGGGCGCGGTGTACGAGGCCGAGCAGGTCGCCACGCGCCGTGCGTGCGCGGTCAAGATGCTTCTTGGCGGGCGCTTTGCGAGCGAGAAGCAGCGCGTGCGGTTCGAGCGCGAGGTCGAGGTGGTCGCGCACTTGCGGCACCCGGGCATCGTCACGCTGTACGAGTCGGGTCTGACGCGTTCGGGTGAGCCATGGTTCGCGATGGAGCTTGTCGAGGGCGAGCGCTTTGACGAGTTCGTCCGTCGCGGCGCGCTGCGACCGCGCGCGCTTGTCGAGCTGTTCCGTCAGGTTGCCGAGGCGGTCGCTTACGCGCACCGGCGCGGCATCATCCATCGCGATCTCAAGCCAGGCAACATCCTCGTCGACCGCGACGGCGTCCCGCGCATCCTCGACTTTGGGAAATGCCGGCGGGAAGGGTGGCGGGAAGAGTGGCGGGAAGAGTGACGGTGGTGGCGACGCGACGATGGCGGGGGAGTTCCTCGGGACCTTCGCGTATGCGGCGCCCGAGCAGCTTGCGGGCGATCCGGCCGGCATCGACTCGCGCTGCGATCTCTACGCGCTCGGCGTCGTGCTCTACGAGAGTCTCGTCGGGCGTCGGCCGTTCGAGGGCGCGAAGTCGATCGCGGAACTCGTCGTCCAGAAGACGATGTCCGATCCGCCGCGCCCGCGGACGATCGATCTGTCGGTCGATTCGGACCTCGAGGTGATCGCGCTTCGGCTCCTCGCCGCGGATCCCGCGCGCCGCTACGACACGGCCGACGCGCTTGTCGAGGATCTCACGCGCTACCTCGATGGGCGGCCGATCCTCGCCCGCGACGACAGCGTCGCCTACGTCGTGCGCAAGACGCTCCGGCGGCACTGGATCCCCGCGAGCGCGGCGGCGGTGCTTGCCATCACCGTGCTCGCGTCGGGTATCTCGCTCTACTTCGCCTACCGCAACGCCGAGCGCGAGCGCATCCGCAGCGAGCGCACGCTCGCGAGCTTCCAGAAGGCGCTGGGATCGGCGAATCCAGAGACCGGCGGCGGCTCGAGCGCGATGGGGATCGACGACTTCCTCGGCCTTGTCGAGCAGCAGGTCAGCATGGAGCTGCGCGACGAGCCGTACCAGCTCGCGGGCGTGCTCCGCACGCTCGGGCTCGTCCATCTCGGTTTCGACGATGCCGAGCGCGCGCGTGCGGCGATCGAGGAGGCGCATCGCGTGCAGTCGATCGGGTTCTCCGAGGGCCGGATCTCCGCGGAGCAGTTCGCCGAAACCGAGCATGCGCTCGCCCGGCTTCGCTACTACCTGAAGGACATGGAGGGTGCGGAAGAGAGCTACCGGAGCGCGCTCTCGCTGCGCGAGCAGGCACTCGGAGAGGCGAGCGTCGAGACGATCGAGACCCTCCGGCAACTCGCCACCACGCTGCGGGCCCAGCAGCGACTCGACGAGGCGCAGGTCGCGCTCGAGGAGGCCGTGCGACGCTGCGAACTCCTGCCGGAGACCCCTGAAGCCGAGGTGCTGCGCGTTGGCCTTCTCCACGGCCGCGCGACGCTGACGCTGGCGCGGGAAGACGTGCAGAACGCGGTGCTCCAGTACCGCGAGGCGCTCGAGGCGCTCGTCAAGATGGTGCCTGCGGATGACTGGCGCGTCGGTCGGACGCGCTACAACCTCGCGCGCGTCCAGATGCGCGTGGGGGACCTCGACGCCGCGCTGGTCAACGCCGAGGAATCCGAGCGTGTGCTGCGGCTCAAGAAGGGTGCCGACGCGGCGATGACGAAGGAGGCCGCGAGCCTCCTCGAGACGATCCGCA
>JAJTGL010000110.1 GCA_021297795.1 Planctomycetaceae bacterium | reverse complement strand
GTCGAGCAGGTCCTGCACGAGCGACTGCTGCGCCACGCTGAAGGTGACGACGCCGATCGAGCGGTTCGCGCTTACGGCGTCGTCGGTGAGCAGTCTTCGGCGGATCTCGGCGACGACGGCCTCGGCTTCCTTGCGGTTCGTGGCCGTGCGCGCGCGGTCGTAGGTGCCGCCCACGAAGCGGAACTCGACGCCGAGGTTCGGATGCGCGCGGCGTGCCGCGGGGAAGGTCTGCAGCTTCGCGCCGTAGCTGCGGCGATTCGAGAACTCGATGAGCCGCTCGTCGCGCGAGCGGTAGTGCCAGAGCAGGCTGCGCTGCGGGATGCCCGATGCGATCGCCTCCTCGAGCACGCTCTCGAGCGGCTCGAGTGCGTCTGCGAGCGAGGCCTCGATCTCGTTCGCGGAGCCGCTCGTTGCGCCGGTCGATGCGTCGATCGATGCGCCGTCGCCTTCGCCCGAATCCTTGCGGTCGAAGAAGCTCGTCGGCGGCATCTGCTTCGAGTCGCCGACGATCACGCTGGCGACGCCGCGCGAGATCGCGCAGGCCGCGTCCCACACCGGCACCTGCGAGGCCTCGTCGAAGACGACGAGGTCGAAGGGCGGGAAGTCCGCGGGCAGCATCGTGGAGGCCGAAAGCGGGCTTGCGAGGACGATCGGCTTAACGGCGGCGATGGCCGGCGCAGCTTCCGACATCACGCGCCGGATCGGTCGTCGGATCGTGGTGAGGGCGCGCAACTCGTCGATCTTCATGCGCGCCTGGCGCATGCCCGGGGCTTCGATGTCGGCGAGCGTCGTGCGCGCGCGATCGCGGACGGAAAGCGCGACCGCGCCCGATGCGCCCTTGCGGTACTCGGCGACGCCTGCGACGAGTGCGCGGCGCAACTCCTGCATCCGGTCGGAGCCGCAATCAAGCAGGGCCGGTTCCGACGCCAGACGGTCGCGCGTCCACGCGGAGAGGAGTTCGGCCTCGGTCACAGCCTCGGCGACGGCGGGCGAGAGCGTCCCTTCGAGCAGCGCCTCGGCGACCGGTGCGAGCCCGACCGTGCTCGCCGCGCGGCGTGCGGTGGTGAAGGCACTCCACGAGGGAAGCAAGGCGGCCGAGGATGCAACGCGCGCGAGTCGCGACTCGAGTCCGACGAGTTTCGAATCCGGTGCGTCGAAGGCAGGATTCGCGTGCAGTTCGGCGAGCGTGGCAAGCGCGGCGTCGACGCGCGCGAGGGCGTCGGATGCGATGGTGCGTGCGCCGTTGAGCGCGTCGTCGCGGATGGCGGCAGGAACGCGGGCCGTGAGAAGGGCTGTCTCGCGTGGGAATGCCTGCCGAGCGACCCGCGCGAAGACGCGCGCGGATTCGAGCGCGTGACGGGCGCGATCAAAGTCGATAGTGCCATCGGCGGCTGCGAAGATGCGCATCGCATCCGCAGCGGGCGCAGCGGCATCGATCGTGGACTTGATGGCCGCCAGCGACTCGATTTCCGCGAGCAGGCGATCGATATCGGAGGGTGGCGGAGACTTCGCGAGCCGGACGAGTTCGCCGCGCACCTTGCGCGCGGCAAGCCAGCGGAAGAGGACGAACTTCTCCCGGGCGGCGCGGAGATCGCCTGCGAGCGCCGCGAGCGGCAGGGAGAGGACGGCTGCGTCGTAGCGTGCGCCGACGTCCTGGCGTGCCTTGTGCGCGGCAGCTGAAAGGTCGATGGCGCGCGCGATGGCATCGAGACGGGTGGATTGATCCGGCGCGAGCGCCACCTCGGCGAGCGTGGCTGCGGCCATGTTTGACAGGTCGACTGCGCTGGCAACCGCACACTGCGCGCGTAGCGTGGCGAGATCCGCGGCGGCGGCGAGGCCGAGCGCGGACGCGAGCTCGCGTGCTGGGCCTGCAAGAGCCGTCACTGCCTCGCGTGCGGCGGCCGCGGCCTGCGCCAGACGCTGCGATTCTTCGGGCGAAAGTGCGCGCTCCGGCGCGAAGTCGGCGAGCGAGGCGGCTGCGGCGGGGGAGAGTTCGGCGGCCGTTGCGGCGAGTCGTTCAACGCGATCGAGCCGTTCGGCGAGGTCGTGCGCGGTCGCCTTCGCGGGTAGGACGCCGGCGAGTTTCCCTGCGAGTGTCGACGTGAGAGCGGTGGCGGACCCGCTCGAGGTCGTCGATGCTCCCGACGCGGACGCGGAACGCTCCGCGATTTCCGCCGCGCGCTCGATCGCCTCATGCGCGCTCGGGCCGTCTGCGGTCGAGGAGTGCAGCGCTTCGCCCGCAAGTCGCATCTTGAGACGCGTTCGGTCGAGGCCGGAGGCGATGTTCGCGAAGTTCGCCGCGCCGCTCGCCGCGCGGGCATCGATCGCATCGAGCGCCTGCTTCACCTGCGAGACGAAGCTCGTCTTCGTCGCGTGATCGGCGTGGAGATCGAGGGCGAATGCGCCGAGGCCGCTCTTCTTGAGTCGCTCGCTGACGACCTCGAGCGCGGCGCTCTTCTCGGCGATGAAGAGCACGCGCTTTCCGCGCGCGAGGCACTCGGAGAGGAGGTTTGTGATCGTCTGGCTCTTGCCGGTGCCGGGTGGTCCTTGCAGCACGAAGGTGCGGCCTGCGGCTGCCGACAGGACCGCCGCAATCTGTGAACTGTCGGCCGCAAGCGGCATGCGCACCGAGGAGAACTCGGCGACCGCGTCGACCTGCGCCGGATCGAGCAACTTCGCGTCGCGCAGCTTGGCGGGGGCGCTCCGGTCGAGGAGCGACGCGACGATGGGGTGCGCGGAGAGCGCCTTGCCGCGGAGGCGCATCTCTTCGAAAAGCGGGAGCTTCTTGAACGAGTAGTTGCCGAGCTTCGCCTTCGCGAGGACGCGCGTGCCGGGCACGTCCTTCACCGCGTGGCGGACGCGCGCGAGGATCGCGGCGAGATCGAGGCCCTTCTCGTCCTCGGCAAGCTGTCCGGCGACCCCGTGGCCGAGCTGGATGTCGAGGCCGTGCGTCATGCGCAGGTACTCGACGAGCGCGACGTTCGGCACGGTGTCGTCGAGCACCACGCGGATGCGGAAGCCTTCGCTGCGCGAGATGCGTTCCATCGTGACCGGCACGAGGATCAGCGGCGCGTGCACGGGATCGGAGCGCTGCTCGACGCGGTACTCGAGCATTCCGAGCGCGACGTAGAGCGAGCGTGCGCCCGTCTCCTCGAGCGAGCTCTTGCCATCGCGGTAGGCCTTCGTCGCGCGCTTGAAGAGCTCCGCCTCGTCGAGATCGGCGCGCAGGGTGCCGCCGCGCAGCTCCTCCTGCATCGCGGCCTCGGTCATCTCGCGCATCGCGCCCTTTGGACGGAGCCCGAGTGTCTTCTCATCCCAGAGGATGTCCTCGAGGAGCGCGATCGTCGCGTCGCCCTCGGCGACAAGGGGCACGCCCGCCGCGTCGCGGTCGTTGAGAAGGCGGTTGCGCAGCGTCAGGTCGAGCAGTTTCTTCTTCCACTGCTCGAGGCGGCGCTCGCGCGGTGAGAGCACGGGCGGTGGCAGCGGTGGAAGACCGGCGGGCTGCACGATCTCATAGGTTGCGGGCGGCGGCTCGACGGGCGCGTCGACATCGCGCTCGTTGCGCGCAATCGCCTCCGGCATCGGATGGAAGCCCGCGCGTCGCGCGGCGCGTACATCGACCACGCACGAGCGGTCGGAGAGACCGCGGAGCCAGCGCTCGCCCGCGCCGAGCGCGTCGCCGAATGACTTTGGGTCGCCGCAGAGGGCCGTTGCCTCGATGATGCGCGCTTCGCCGAGCGCGCGTCGATTCTCAAGGCGCGACGGACCTTCGTGGACTGGATCGGCGAAGTGCTCGTCGATCGTCGCAAAGGCGACCGTCGCATGTCCGTCGCCGAGCACGATCATCGGCAGCAGGCCGCATGCCTCGAGGAGCGATGCGAGCGTGACCGAGAGATCGAGGCAGTTCGCGAGCTGCTCGCGGAACACATCGGCCGGCGTGCGGACCTTTTGACCTTCCTTCTCGAAGCTCGCCTGGAGGACGACGTAGGAGATCCCGCGCGCGGCGAGTGCCTCGTAGCAACTCTCGGCGATGCGCTGCACGCGCTCGGCGCTGCCCGAGAGATATCCGTCGAGCGAGCCGGAACCGGTCTTGCGCGCGAGTCGCTTTGAGGCATCGCGAAGGAGTTCGGCGATGGCGGGTGAGTTGGGAGTGACGAAGGCCGCGATCGACTCGCAGTGGACGGACATGCCCGACCAGTGCGTCTCGGGAGCGATCGCAATACGGTGCGTGGCATGCGCGATGGTCGCGCCGGAGGGCGACACGAGCCGCGCGACGATGTCGGCGTGCGTGCGCTCGGTGCTTGCGCGGAGGAGCGAGAGCGGCAGGCGCAGGTTTTCGACATCGACGGCAAGCGTGGTCGCCGCGTCGATCGTTTCAACCGGGCGCACGATGTCGCACGCGGGGTGCGCGTCGACCGAGAGTGCGAGATGCGTTCCAGCGAGGCGCGTGTGGGCCTCGACGACGACCGCGCGCACGCACGCGACGCCGTTCAGTTCGAGCGAGGCGCACGTCGCCTCGGCGGCGTCGAACGAGATGGTGGCGCTCGCGCCATCGATCGCGGGCGGTGGCAGACTCTCTCCCTCGGCAAGACCGTCGGTCATGCGCGCATTATGGCCGAACCGTGCGATTCCTGCGGTTATCCGGCGTCTGACGAGGCGGCGGAGCGGCGGGGGGGGGGGGGGGGTGCGTGCTATTCTCTCCGTTCGCCGGGTGGCGCCGTGAGGGGCTGCCCGAATCCGACCTGCACACTGGCGAATCGACATGAGCACTGCCCATCCGACGTCTGCTCCCCACGCCCTTCCAGCCGAGAAGATCGACCCCGAGACCGTGACGCTCTCGGGCTACGTGGTCGGCGAGCGCTACGGCCCCGACACCGTGCTGACGCACGACCCCGCCGACCCGACCCGCGCCCATCCGCGGATCGGCGAGGCCGGCCAGTTCCCGTTCACGCGCGGCGTCCACAAGACGATGTACCGCTCGCGTCTCTGGACCATGCGGCAGTTCGCGGGCTTCGGCTCGGCCGACGACACGAACCAGCGCTTCAAGTACCTGCTCAACAACGCGAAGGGCACGAAGGCGAACACCGGTCTCTCGACCGCGTTCGATCTGCCCACGCTGATGGGCCGCGACTCGGACGACGCCCTCTCGGCCGGCGAGGTCGGCCGTTGCGGCGTCGCGATCAGCTCGATCGAGGACATGCACCGCCTCTACGCCGACATTCCGATCGGCGAGGTGACGGTGTCGCAGACGATCAACGCGCCGGCGGCCGTGATCTGGGGCATGTATCTCGCGCACGCGCAGGAGCGCAGCATCCCGTGGACCGCGCTCGGCGGCACGCTCCAGAACGACATCCTCAAGGAGTTCCACGCGCAGAACGAGTTCATCTATCCGCCCGAGCCGCACGTGAAGCTCGTCGTCGACACGATCGAGTTCGCGGCGCAGCACCTGCCGAAGTGGAACTCGGTGTCGATCTCGGGCTACCACATCCGCGAGGCGGGTTCGACCGCCACGCAGGAGCTCGCGTTCACGCTGCGCGACGGCATGGAGTACGTCGAGGAGTGCATCAAGCGCGGCCTCGACGTCGACGGCTTCGCGCCACGGCTCTCGTTCTTCTTCAACAGCCACAACGAGTTCTTCGAGGAGATCTGCAAGCTGCGCGCCGCACGCCGGATCTGGGCGAAGGCGATGCGCGAGCGCTACGGCGCGAAGAACGAGCGCTCGCTCCTCATGCGCACGCACGTCCAGACCGCGGGCTGCTCGCTCACCGAGCAGCAGCCGCTCAACAACATCGTGCGCGTGGCGCTGCAGGCGATGGCGGGTGTGCTCGGCGGCTGCCAGAGCCTCCACACCGATTCGATGGACGAGACCCTGGGTCTTCCGACCGAACAGGCCGTGCGCGTCGCGCTGCGCACGCAGCAGATCATCGCGCACGAGTCGGGCGTGCACCGCACGGTCGATCCGCTCGGTGGATCGTGGTTCGTCGAGGCGCTGACCGACCAGATGGAGAAGGACGCCAACGCGATCATCAAGGAGATCGACGACATGGGCGGCGTGGTGTCGGGCGTGCACAAGGGCTACTTCCGCCGCTCGATCGCCGAGGCGAGCTATCGCTTCGGCCAGGAGATGGAGGCGGGCGACCGCATCGTGGTCGGCGTGAACGCGTACCCCGAGGGCAACGAGGAGAAGCAGGTCGAGATCCTCGAGATCCCGCACACGGTCGAGACCGAGCAGAACGCGCGCCTCGCGAAGATGCGCGCGGCGCGCTCGTCGCTCGATGTGAAGAACGCGCTCGACGCGATCCGCACCGCGGCGCGGAAGGGCGAGAACGTGATGCCCGCGCTTGTCGCCGCGAGCCTCGTGCGCTGCACGCTCGGCGAGCAGGTGCAGGCGATGGCCGATGTCTACGGACGCTACTCGGGTGGACCTGAGTGGTGATGCGAGGGTGTGGCGATGCGCGGGTGGTAATGCGCAGGGTGTTCGGTAACGAGTGCAGCGCGCCGCACGCGAAGTGTTGATGCGAGGAATGAGGGAGCGCGGGGCGCTGGGGCGACCCGCGCCCGCTGTCGTTTTGCTCGGTTCCGGTCCGGTGGTCCGGTGCTGCCGGCCCGGTGCCGGGTAGCTCGCGGGTACGAACGGGTACGAGCGGGTACAGACACGGCACCGGGTTGCGGCGGCGCATCCACTTTCTATGCCGAGGCTTCTGAGCGAACTCTGTGGTGCCGGGTGGCTCGCGGGTACAAGCGTGCACGAGCGGGTGACTGCGCGGCACGGCTCGATGACGCGGCTCGATGCGGCGCGGCTCGAGAGAAGTGTCCCGCGCGTATTTCCGTTGGATCGTGCCCCAGGCTCTGGTACACCTGCAGGGCGCGGAGATTCCCCGCTTCACTTTCCGGATCCCCGAGGCAAACTCGGTAAAGGAGTCAAGACGATGCCTGTATGCACTTCCCCGATCCCGCCGGTCCGATCTCGCTCAGGCCTGCTTCGCCGTGCGATCGGAGCGATAGCTGCGGGCACGATGTTTGCAGCCATGCCTGCGTCCATCGCACACGCGCAGACCGCGTGTGACGCCGACGTCGACGCCGACGGCACCGTCGGCGCGGCCGATCTTTCGCTGCTGCTCAGTGTGTGGGGCTCTTGCACGGGTTGCAACGCCGACGTCGACAACGATGGCTCTGTGGGAGCCGCCGACCTGAGCCTCCTGTTGGCATTGTGGGGCGGCACCTGCTCGCAAGTTCCATGGGCAACGGTGCTCGAGGCCCAGCCTGACCCTGCCGTGGTCACGAACGTCGCGCTTCGAAACGCGATCATCGCGACCGGGCTTCCCTGGCGCGTGCGCGACGATGCCTCGCAGATCGAGATGGTGCTGGTTCCGCCGGGGACCTTCAGTATGGGTTGCTCGGCCTCGAGTCTCTGGGGCTGCGACACCGCCGAGTTTCCCGTACACGGAGTCACGCTGACCAACGCCTTTTACATCGGACGTTACGAGGTGACGCAGGCGCAGTGGACGGCGAAGATGGGGTCGAACCCGTCGCTGTTCGTGAACGGAAGCAAGCAGGTGCCGCCAGCCGACGTGCCGAATCGACCCGTAGAGCAGGTTTCATGGAACATGACGCAGGTGTTCCTCGCGGCGACAGGACTTCGCCTTCCTTCGGAAGCCGAGTGGGAGTACTCGTATCGGGCGGGCACGACCACTGCGTTTCACTCGACTCCCAACTCTCCCAACGGCACCAACGACGACGGTCAGGCCGGCGAAATCGCGTGGTACTACTCCGGCTCTTGTACGGGCGGTGCGGCATGTCAGACGCGTCCCGTCGGCGGTAAGTCGGCGAATGCGCTCGGCATCTATGACATGGCCGGCAATGTGGCGGAGTGGGTGAGCGACTGGTACCGGTCCGATTACTACGCGGAGAGTCCATCGATAAACCCACCGGGGCCGAGTAGCGGTTTGTTTGGATACCGCGTGCTCCGCGGCGGCGGTATCGATTACTACAGCGGTCCCTTGCGCGCTTCCGCCCGACTCGGCAACTCACCGGACAATGCCTACTGGGCCTACGGCTTCCGCGTCGCGCGGAATCCCTGAACTCGGCTGGGCGAATCCGTTCTCGTTCATTGACCCAATCCGTGCGTCGTAGGCGACGCGCGGGTTTGTTTCTTCGGTCGCGTAGCGGTGTCTGCTCGCTGGCGAATACCACTGGGACCGAGCAGGCGCGTGCAAAGCACGCGGTTGTGGACGTGCATCGGACGACCCAACCGGGCTTCAGTCCGGTGCCGGGTCGTTCGCGGGTACAAACGGGTACGAGCGGGTGACTGCGCGGCACGGGTCGAATGACCGCGCGGCGCGTCTCAGAACTCCCACATCACTCGCACCGAACCGATCACAGTCGGGTCATCAACGCCGGGATTCGCGCAGGGCATCAGCACCTGGCCATCGAGCGTGATCTGCACGCCCTTCATGATCTCGAGCCGGTAGTAGCACTCGAGGAGCACCTGGTCGTCGAGCGCGTCGCCTGAGCTTGCATCATTCGGCGTCGACCAACCGATCGCGGCCCCGAAGCCGTCGCCGTTCCGGCCGAAGCAGTCGTCGATCGTGGTGCCGATCGCGATTTCGTTCGTTGCACCCGTCGCGACCGACTCGTCGCACGCCGACCACTGCGCCCACAGCGCGAACTTCGGCTGAAGCAGCACCTGCGCGATCGAGCCGTAGGCGTTGCCCCAGAGTCCGTCGCCCGAGTCGCCCGCGGCGACCGATGCGGTGTTCGCGTCGGTGCCGCACCATGCGAAACTGAGCCGCGCGGGAAGTCCTCCGACTCCGGCGAGCAGGCCGAATTCGCCTGACACCGCATATCCCGCGCCGAACTCGTTGCCGAGCCATGCGGACTGGGTGCCCGCCGCGTCCACGATGAAGCCGTTGAAAAAGCACCAGTCGGTGGGAAGTGAGAGGAAGCCTGCGCCCAGCGTGTGATCCTGAAACGACACAGGCCAGGTGCTGTTGCCGTCGAAGGGCTGCGCGAGAAACTGCTTCGACTCATCGTTGGCGAAGATGTTCGCGAGCACGAAATCATTCGGATTGATCTTGCCCACGCTCGCCATCAGATGATCGTCGAAGAAGCTCTGCGTGTATCCGAGACGCGTGAGCGAAGTCGGATGATCCGACTGGAGTTCGTCGAGATCCGAGATAGACCCGGTCGACGCGGTTATGGAATCCGAGAGGTTCGGAAGCACGCCGTTGAGATGCATCTGCGCGGTGAATCGCCCCATACCCTCGCCCTCGGTGCGGAAGAGCAGCGCGTCGGCGCGAAGGTTGAGCCGGCCTGCGCCGATCGTCGATTGCGCGCCGGGAAGCGTGTCCGACGCCGCCTGCCAGACGGCAGCGGCGTAGAGGTCGGTGCGCAGACCCTTCTTGAGACCGTCCGCAAGCGTGCCGTCGAAGATCGACTCGTATCCGGGCATCACGTCGAATCCGATGCACGCGCGCGCAAGGTGCTCCCAATGCACTTCATCGGCGCTCTTCGGATGATGGCGCAGCGAGTCGTGCAGCTGCTCGAGCGGAAACGGGTCGCCCGTATCGGCGTGCGCGCCGCCCGCGAGGATCACCGCGGTGGTCGTGGTCGCGGCGGCGACGGATCGCAGCGACATGCGCATCCTGTGACTGGATCGGTGCCGGGTAGTTCGCGGGTGCAAGCGGGTACGAGCGGGTAGGCACCCGGCACTTGGCTCTGTCATGAGGAAGACTCTACTGAGTAACGCCGTTCAGGGAAACCCCGCGTTCGCCGCGAGGTGCCGGGTGCGAGCGGGTACGAGCGGGTCTTTGCGCGGCACGGTTGCGATGAAGGCCTCGCGTTGTGACTCCGTGCGCCGTGGCATGCACCGCCGGAGGGAAGTGCTTCAGGGACACGGCATCTTTGCTTGTCACCGCGAGTTCCCGGGCTATCTTCGTCGGGTTCGAGGAAGGCGATCGGTCGCGTTCCTTCGCCGATGGGCGTCGCGCGAAATTTCTGGAGGCTCGGTCCATTGGGTTTCAGTTGCCTCGGTCGTGGTGTCGGTGGACGTGTGCGCCGGGTCGATGTGCGAGCCGGCGTCGCTCGCAGCGTGGTCGCGGCGGTCCTGTCGCTCGCCGCGCCATGTTCTTTGTTCGCGCAAAGCGCATGCGACGCCGATATCGACGCTGATGGCGTCGTTGGTCCGGCGGATCTCTCCGGCCTCCTCGTCGCGTGGGGCGCGTGCGCGAAGTGCAGCGCGGATATCGACCGCGATGGAACCGTCGGCTCGGCAGATCTCAGCCAGTTGCTTGCCCGTTGGGGAGAGGTGTGCGTCGGGCTGCCCTGGGCCACGGTGCTCGAGGTCGCGCCCGACCCAGCCGTTGTGACGAATGCGGCACTTCGCAATGCCATCGCCGCAACCGGACTTCCATGGCGGGTGCGCGACGATGGGACCGGCATCGAGATGCTGCTGGTGCCGCCGGGGTCTTTCACGATGGGATGCTCGGCATCGGCCGCATTCGCATGTGACCCCGACGAAGTCCCGGTGCATCAGGTCACGCTGACGAACGCGTTCTACCTCGGTCGCACTGAGGTGACGCAGGCGGCGTGGACGGCACGAAGGGGTTCGAATCCATCGCTCTTTCAGGGGGCTGCGTATCCAGATGCGGCGAACCGCCCCGTCGAGCAGGTCTCGTGGGAAATGATTGCCGGTTCGGGCGGCTTCCTTACGGGCACGGGTCTTCGACTTCCGACCGAAGCGGAATGGGAGTACGCGTACCGTGCGGGCACGACGACCGCATACCACGGGTTCGCAGGTGCGCCTGACGGCACGAACGCTGACGCGCTTGTCGGAAGCATCGCGTGGTTCGGTGGCAACAACGGCGCGTCCGGCACGCCGACCTATGGCACCAAGGTCGTTGCGCAAAAGGCTGCCAACACGCTTGGCCTCCACGACATGTCGGGCAACGTCTTCGAGTGGGTCGCGGACTGGTACGCAGCAAACTATTACGCGTCGAGCCCGGCGACGAACCCAACCGGGCCGGCATCAGGGAATAGCCGAGTGTTGCGCGGCGGGGCGTGGTTCTTCAACGCTTCGGGTGTGCGGGCTTCAAACAGAAACGCGGTGCCGCCGGCTTTCGTCAACAGCTACAACGGCTTTCGCGTCGCGCGGGATCCGTGACCATGGTCGTTTGGTCGGAACGACGTTGCGTTTGAGCACCGCGCCGAGACCTGGGGCCGCGGATTCCGCGACCGAAACCGTGTTGAGTTTCCTCACGGGTGCGCCGCCTGATTGCCTTGACCGCGTCGCTCGGTCACAATGCATTCATGTCCACCGGCGGTCATGGCCCTGACGATCCAACCTCGCCCCTTCCCGGGACGGGCGATCGGCTGTTCGACGAGGACGGTGATGGCGCGGGCGGCTCGTCGTGGCTCGCACGACCAGGGGATCTTGTCGGTCCATATCGGCTGCTCGCCATGATCGGCGAGGGTGGTTTCGGAGAGGTCTGGGTTGCCGAGCGGCGCGAGCCGTTCGTCCAGCGCGTCGCGCTCAAGCTCATCAAGCCCGGCATGGATTCGCGCAGCGTGGTGGCGCGTTTCGAGCAGGAGCGGCAGGCGCTGGCGGTAATGAACCATCCGAACATCGCGAAGGTGCTCGACGGTGGTCTGACGCCGCAGGGTCGGCCATACTTCGCGATGGAGTACGTGAAGGGCGAGTCGATCACGCACTTCTGCGATACGCGTCGTCTCGGCATGCGAGAACGGCTTGAGCTTTTCTGCCAGGCTTGCGAGGCGGTGCAGCATGCCCATCTCAAGGGCATCATCCACCGCGATCTCAAGCCGACCAATGTGCTCGCGTTTGAGGTCGAGGGTGCGGGCGCCAAGTTGAAGGTGATCGACTTCGGTGTCGCAAAGGCGGTGAGCCAGACACTGACCGACAAGACCATCTTCACCGAGACCGGTCAGATGATCGGTACCCCGAGTACATGAGCCCCGAACAGGCGGCGCCTGGGCTGAGCGACATCGACACGCGCTCCGACATCTACTCGCTGGGTGTCATTCTC
The DNA here is from genome assembly GCA_021297795.1 of Planctomycetaceae bacterium. Classification (GTDB taxonomy): domain Bacteria; phylum Planctomycetota; class Phycisphaerae; order Phycisphaerales; family SM1A02; genus QWPT01. Next base: position 1,016 of record JAJTGL010000110.1, on the reverse strand, counting down.
TACGAGCTCGTCACCGGCGAGACGCCGTTTGCCGGGCACGGGCTGCGGAGTCGCGCGCATGCCGAAGTGCAGCGCATCATTCGCGAGGAGGATCCGCCCACTCCGAGTACGCGGCTCTCAACGCTCGCGCGCAAGAACGCCGAGCTTGCAAGTCGCATCGAGAAGGCGCGTGGCCTGGCGCTGCGTGATCTCGCGCACGCGCTGAAGAGCGAGCTTGAGTGGATCCCGATGAAGGCGATGCGGAAGGAGCCTGCGGCTCGCTACCAGACGGCGATCGCGCTCGCGGAGGATGTGCGTGCATACCTCGAGGGGAAGCCGATCTCCGCCGCGCCTGAAACGACTGGCTACCGGCTTAGGAAGTACGTACAGCGCCACCGCGGACCGGTCATCGCGGCATCGCTTGTGATCGGAGCGCTGCTCCTCGGGCTCGCCGCCGCGACGTGGCAGTGGCGCAATGCGGTCGAGGCGAAGCGGGCGGCGCTCGAGGACAAGCGCGTGGCGGAGGAGGCGAAGGCCGAGGCGATCGCGCAGAAAGATGCTGCAGAGGTCGCGCGGAGGGAAGCAGAAGACCAGCAGCGGCGTGCGGATGAGGCGCGGAGCGATGCTGAGCGCGCGCAGGCGTCTACGGAGCAACTGCGAGTCGCCGTCGAGATCGATGCAGCGGTCGAAGCTGCGCAGTTGGCACAACTTGGATCGGCACAGCGACGTCTCGGGTCACTCGGCGCCGTATCGAGTCGGATTGATGTTCGGTACGCCTCCGCGCGGAGCGATGAGTCGTTGTCGGGCGCGTCTTCGGGACATGGGCATGTCGTCACTGCGATCGCCCACGATTCACTCCGCGATGCATTCATTTCAGCCGGGATGGATGGGGATCTCCTTGTCTGGAATGCGCGCGATCACAAGCGTATTGGTGGTCCGCTGCGGGGTCATGGACGCTTTGTCAATTGTGTGGCCGCGAGCCCCGATGGAGCGTGGTACGCGAGTGGTAGCGATGACGGAACAATCCGATTGTGGAA
>JAJTGL010000109.1 GCA_021297795.1 Planctomycetaceae bacterium | reverse complement strand
GCCTTCCGCGTGACGAGGATGTCGTCCTCGATGCGCACGCCGAGATTCTCGTTCGGCAGGTAGATGCCCGGCTCGATCGTGATGACGGCGTTCTCGGGGATCGGGCCTTCCGGCGTGATGTCGTGCACCTCGATGCCGAGGTGGTGGCCGCAGCCGTGGAAGAACGCGTCGCCGTAGCCCGCCTTCGTGATCACGTCGCGCGCGGCCTTGTCGATCGCCGCGAAGGTCGTTCCGGCCTTCGTCGCCGCGATCGCCGCCAGCTGCGCCTCGAGCACGATCTGGTAGATCTCGCGCTGACGGGCGGTGAACTTCCCGCCGACCGGGAACGTGCGCGTCACGTCGCACGCGTATCCGAGGTAGTCGGCGCCCGAGTCGAGCAGGATCACGTCGCCGTCCTTCAGGGGCTCGCGATTGCCGTGGTAGTGGAGCACCGTCGCGTTGAAGGCGCCGCCCGCGATCGTGTGGTAGGCCGCGCGCCGCGCGCCATTGGTGCGATAGCCGTGCTCGACCAGTTCCTGCACGTCGAACTCGGTGATCCCGGGCTTCAGCCCGCGCAGCACCGCGTCGTAGCCCTTCGCGGTGATGTCGGCCGCGCGCTGCATCAGCGCGATCTCCTCCGGACCCTTCGCCGCGCGCATCACGGCGAGCAGCTGCGTGTGGTCGACGAACGACGACCCCGGAATCCGCTCGGCGCTCTTTCGGAACACGTCGAGATCGGGCGAGACCGGCGCCGTATGCGCCGCAAGCGGATGCAGGAGCGCGAAGCGCTTCGCGCGCTTCGTCGACTCGAGCAGGAACCGCGCGAACGCGGTCGTCCGCATGATCGTGCCCACGCCGTACTTCCCGCGCAGCTTCGACGAGATCTCCTCGCGGAACCCGTCCCACTTCTCGAGCTCGGGATTGAGCGGCTTCAGGAAGAGGATCGCGCGACGCGCCTCGACGGGGTTCACCGGATCGAGGAGGAGCACCGCACCCGGCTCGTCGACGATGCCGGTGAGATACTGGAAGTGCGGATGCGCGCGGAACTCGCCGTGGATGCTCGCGTCCATGTCGCCCGCGAAGACGAGCGCGACCGAGTCCTTCAGCGCCTTCAGGACATGCTCGCGGCGCGCGGCGTAGGTCGAGAGGGGAATGCCCGCGAGCTGCGGGACGGGAGCGGCGTCGGTCGTCTTCTTGGCCATGGGGCCGCGAGTGTAGCCGCGCGTCGGGCGCATGCGGCATGAAGCGCGACGCCCCCGCGCGGGGCGGGGGCGTCGAGAGCCGCTTGGAGGGTCGGGTGCGCCGTCAGCGATGTTCGGCCGGCGCGGCGGCGGCATGTGCGGAAGCGGGCGAGCCCGCGGTCCCCTCGGGCTTGCCGAAGCCCGACTTCCGCCGCAGCGAATAGAACATGTAGAAGAAGGTCGGCACGACGAGCTGGTCCATGATCGTCGAGCCGAGCATGCCGCCGAGCACCGTGATGCCGATCGAGTGCCGCGCCTGCGCCCCCGCGCCTGTCGCGACCACGAGCGGCAGGATGCCGAGGATGAACGCGAAGCTCGTCATCATGATCGGACGGAGACGGAGGCGCGACGCCTCGCTCGCCGCATCGATCACGGCCTCGCCGGTGTCGGCGCGCACCTTCGCGAACTCGACGATGAGGATCGCGTTCTTCGCCGCGAGTCCGACCAGCATGACGAGGCCGATCTGCGCGTAGACGTCGAGATCGCGGCCCGCGATGTGGAGCGCGACCAGCGCGAACAGCACCGCGAAGCTCACCGCGAGCAGCACGTTGAACGGAAGCAGCCAGCTCTCGTACAGCGCGGCGAGCAGCAGGAAGATCGCGATGATCGCGAGGCCGAAGACGTAGGGCGCGAGGCCCGCCGACTCGATCTCCTGGAAGGTCGTGCCTGTCCACTCGTAGCTGAATCCCTCGGGCAGCGTCGCCGCCGCGACATCGTCGATCGCCTTGATCGAGTCGCTGGATCCGTAGCCAGCACCGGTCGAGCCGTTCACCTGCACGGTGTTGTAGAGGTTGTAGTGCGTCGCGTTGTCGGTGCCGGTCGCGATCGACGAGCGCGCGAAGCTCGCGAACGGCACGAGCTCGCCGTGGCGGTTCTTCACGCGCAGCTGCATCACGTCCATCGCCGTCATGCGCGACGCCGCCTCGCCCTGCACCATCACGTTGTAGACCTGGCCGAACTGGTTGTAGTTGTTGATGAACGACTGACCCATCACCTGGCCGAGCGCGTTGAAGACCGTCGACATGTCGAGGCCGAGCGCGTAGACGCGCGTGCGGTCGATCTCGAGCGAGAGCATCGGCACCGCATCGGAGAACGGCGTCGAGAGCTGCGTCAGCTCCGGGCGCTTGGCGGCCTCGGCCATGAATTCCTCGGACACCGCCGCGAGCTCGTCGAACGACTGGCCCTCGAGCGCCTCGAGCTGCAGCTGCCATCCGCCGACGTTTCCGAGGCCCGGGATCGGCGGCGGCGGGAACGGCATGATCCGCGCATCCGCGATGTCCAGCAGGCCCGGCACCGCGCGCCGGATGATCTCGCGCAGGTTCTCCGTGCGCACGTCGCGCTCGTCCCAGTCCTTCAGCGTCACGATCACGAGGCCCGCGTTCGACGAGAGCGAGCTCGTGAGGAAGTTGAGGCCGTTGATCTGGATCGCGTCGGTGACCGCGGGATCCGCGCGCACGATGGCCTGGATGCGGTTCGACACCGCCTCGGTGCGGAGCAGGTTCGCCCCCGGTGGGAGCTGGAAGTGGACGAAGTAGTATCCCTGGTCCTCGTTCGGGATGAACGACGTCGGCGTGATGCGGAAGTAGTGGACGACGCCGACGCAGCCCGCGAGGAAGACCACGACCATCGCGTACCAGTGCCGGCAGAGGAACCGCACGAGCAGCGCGTAGTGGTGCGAAACCCACTCGAAGCCGCGGTTGAAGAGGACGAACGGCTTGAACTTCGTCGCGTGCTGCTCGCGCAGGAACACCCCGCACAGCGCGGGCGACAGCGTGAGCGAGTTGATCGAGCTGAAGGCGATCGAGAACGCGATCGTCAGCGCGAACTGGTTGTAGAGCTGTCCCGTGATGCCCGGCATGAGCGCCGCGGGGATGAACACCGCGAGGAGCACCGAGCTCGTGGCGACGATCGGCCCGCCGACCTCCTCCATCGCCTTCTCCGCCGCGTCCTTCGGATTCTTCACGCCGGACTCGAGCTGCCTGTACACGTTCTCGACCACGATGATCGAGTCGTCGACGACAAGTCCGATCGCGAGCACGAGGCCGAGCAGCGTGAGCGTGTTGACCGAGAATCCGAACACCTGCATCATCGCGAAGGTGCCGACGATCGACACCGGAATCGCGATCATCGGGATCAGCGTCGCGCGGAACGACTGCAGGAACACGAAGATCGTGACGAGGACCAGGATGCCCGCCTCGAAGAGCGTCTTGATCAGGTCGTCGAGCGAGGCCTTCACGAACTTCGTCGTGTCGTAGGCGATGGTGTAGTCGACGTCCGGTGGGAACTGCTCCTTGAGCCGGTCCATCTCGCTGCGCGTCTTCTCGATGACGTCGAAGGCGTTCGCGGTGGGCAGCTGGTAGATGCCGACGGTCGCGGTGGCGCCGCCGTTGAGGGCCGACGTGCTCGAGTACTGGTACGAGCCGAGGTCGACCTCGCCGATGTCCTTGAGGCGAACGATCGCGCCATCCTTCTCCGCGCGCACGACGATGTTCGCGAAGTCCTCGACCTTCGTGAGGCGTCCGACCGCCTGGATCGCGAGCATCGTGGCGGGTCGGCCGACCGAGGGCTCTCCGCCGATCGCACCGAGCGACGCCTGCAGGTTCTGGGCGCGCACGGCGTTGGTCACGTCGTCGCCGGTGAGGCCGAGCTGCGTGAGCTTGTCGGGGTCGAGCCAGATGCGCATCGCGTACTGCTCGAGGCCGAACACGGTCGTGTTGCCGACGCCGTCGACGCGCGAGAGCACGGGTTCGACCGTGATGTTCGCGTAGTTCGAGAGGAACGAGCTGTCGTAGGTCCCGTTCGGCGAATAGAGGCTGACGACGCCCGTCATGTTCGTCGACTGCTTGGCGATGTTCACGCCGACGCGCTGCACCGCCTCGGGAAGCTGCGGCATCGCCTGGTTCACGCGCGTCAGCACGTCGACCGCGGCGATGTCGAGGTCGTAGCCGACCTCGAAGGTGACGACGATGGTCGAGATTCCGGCGCTCGTCGAGGTCGAGCTCATGTAGAGCATGCCCTCGACGCCGTTGATCTGCTGCTCGAGCGGCAGGGTGACGACCTGCGCGACGGTGTTCGCGTCGGCGCCGTTGTAGGTCGCCGTCACCTGCACGGTGGGCGGCACCACGTTCGGGAACTGCGCGATCGGCAGGATGTACGCGCAGATGATGCCCGACAGCGTCATCACGAGCGCGATGACGGTCGCGAAGATCGGGCGGTCGATGAAGAAGCGGAAGGACATGCGTGTTTACTTCCCTTCGACCTTCGTGGAGGCGGCGCCGGAAGCGCCCGTCTCGGTGGCCGCGTCGGCGGCCTTCGCCTCGCGGATCTTCTGGCCCGCCTTCAGCTTGCCGACGCCCTCGACGACGATGCGGTCGCCCTTCGCGATGGTGCCGGGCGCCACGACGACGAGGTTCGCGTGCTTCGCGACCGCGTCGATCCGCACGCTCTCGACGGTGTCGTCCGCCTTCACGCGCCAGACGAAGAGCTCGGTCTGGCGGGCGAACACCGACCCCTCCGGCACGACGATCGCGTCCTTCTGCGTGCCGAGGCCGATCTCGACCGTGCCGTAGGCGCCGGGACGGAACACCGTGTCGGGGTTCGCGAACTCGACGCGCATGAGCACGGTGTCGGAGGTACCCGTCACCTGGCTGTCGACGAAGACGAGCCGTGCCTCGGCTTCGGGCGCGGGCTGGTCGTTGCGGAGCGGGGTGGCGGGAGTGGGGTTCGACGCGGCGCCCTCGAGCCGTACCTTCGCGGCGAGCGTGCCGGCCTTCTGGTTCGCGAGGATGACGGGAAGGTAGTTCGCGCTCGGGCTGAAGCCCGCCCACATCGGATCGGTCTGGACGACCGTGTTGAGGAGCTGCTTTCCGCCCTCGCCGACGAGCGATCCCTCGAAGTACTTCGAGGGGCCCATCAGTCCGTCGAGCGGGCACGCCACCGTGCAGTAGGAGAGGTTGAGCTCGGCGTTCGCGATGTCGGCCTTCGCCGCGAGCTCGTTCGCCTTCGCGCTCGCGATGTCGGCGTTCGCCTGCTCGACCGCGGCCTTCGCCTCCGCGAGCTGCGCCGTGAACTGGTCGAAGCGCTCCTGGCTCACCGCGCCCGACGCGACGAGATCCTTGTTGCGGTCGTAGGTCGCTTGCGCGTAGGTGCGCTGCGCGGTCGCGGTGTCGAGCCGCGCCTGCGCGACCTCCTCCTGCGCCTTCGCCTGGGCGAGCTTCGCCTGCGCGGCGTCGAGCGCGATCCGGTATTGCGACGGGTCGATCCTGTAGAGGACCTGGCCGTCCTTCACGCGCGCGCCGTCGGGCGTGTCCTGCGACTGGAGCCAGCCCGGCACGCGCGCGTTGATGTCGACGGTGCGCGGCGACTGGATGGTCGCGGGGAACGAGTAGGCGACCGGGATGTCCTGCGTCGCGACGGTGTCGGTGCGCACCGCTGGTGCGGGCGGCGGGGGCGCGACCGGCTTCTCGGAGCACGCGGCCAGGAAGCCCGCGATGCCGATCGAGAGGAGGGAAGCGGTGGCGAGCGCGGCGCGTGGCGCGGTCGGGCGAAGGTCGTGTGCGTGGGGCGTGTTTCGCTGCATGTCGGTCTCGTGTTGCATTGCGGCGCTCGATGTCGCGCAGGTTCGTGCGTGGTCGTCGGTTCAGGGCTGCGCGGGCGCGTTCGCCGTCTCGGTCTTGCCCGTCGCCGTCTTCTCGTCCTTCTCGGCCTTTTCGTCACGCTCGCGGACAAGCGGGCTTCGGCTCGCCTCCGCGGCGCGCGACGTCGCGACGGCGGACTTCGACTCCTCGCTCGCGTCGCCGGAGGCCGGGACATCTTGCTCCCATCCGCCGCCGAGCGCGCGGCAGAGATCGACCACGGAGCGGGCTGCGAGGCCGCGCGCCTGCACCTCGGCATCCTGGGCCCTGTAGTACTGGTTCTGGATGTCGAGCAGGTTCTCGAGCGTCGTCGTGCCCGCGTCGTACTGGAGTTTCGCAAGGCGGTACGTGTCTTCGGCGCTCGCCGTCGCCTTCTCGTAGCGGGCGTCCGCGTCCCGCGCGAGGACGAGCGACGCGATCGCCACATCGGCCTCGGCCACCGCGCGCACGAGCGTGCCGCGCCACGCGTTGAACGCGACCTCGGCCGTCGCCTTCGCCTGCAGGATCTGCGAGTCGATCGCGCCGCCCGTGAAGAGAGGCAGCGAGAGCGACGGTCCGAACGAGTACGCGCGGTTCGACCAGTCGCCGAGTCCGCTGAACTCGGTCGACGAGATGTAGAGGTTTCCGCCGAGGTTCAGCGCGGGATAGTGCAGCGCCTCCGCCGCGCCGATCGACGCGACCGCGGCCATGTAGCGCTCGTTCGCGGCGCGAAGGTCGGGCCGACGCTCGAGCAGCGCCGCGGGAATGCCCACCGCGATCGCGTCCGGCGCGCCGGGAATCGTTCCGCGCGCGCCGAGCAGGGCCTCGATGTCGGCGGTGCTGGTTCCGCAAAGGGTCGCGAGATCGCCCTTCGCGTCGGCAAGCGCGCTTCGCAGCTGGGGGATCGCCGCCTCCTCGAGGTCGAGGTTCGCCTGCGCCCGATTCACGTCGAGCTTCGTCGTCGTGCCGGCGTTGTACTTCTTCTCGGCGAGCGCGAGCGTCTGTCGCAGGTTTGCGACGGCGGCCTCGGTGACGGCGAGGCGCTCCTCGACGGTGCGCAGCGAGAGGTAGGTGCTGGCCGTCTGCGAGCGGACCGAGACGAGCGCGGCGCGAAGGTCATCGACGCTGGCGCGCAGCCCGGACTCGCTCGCCTCGACGAGCCGACGGATGCGGCCCCAGAGGTCGAGCTCCCAGTTCGACATCGCGACGCCGTAGGCCCACACCGAGAAGGGGTCGGTGTCGACGCCCTGCGCCGCGAGCCGCGAGAAGTTCTGCTTGGTGCGCTGGTACTCGGCGCCTGCCGCGATGGTGGGCCAGAGCGCCGCTTCCGAAAGTCCGAGCTGCGCCTGCGCCACGCGGACGTTCGAGAGCGCCTGCGCGATCGAGGCGTTGGCGGCTTCGGCTCGCGCCACGAGCGCATCGAGCTTGGGATCGTTGAAGCGCGTCCACCAGCGGTCGAGAGGGGCGGCGGCGTCGGGGGTCTCGTCGGCAGCGGTCGCCGAGAGCGCGGTCGCGTCGCCGGCCCGCTCGGTGTCGGTCAACTCGGGCGGCGTGAAGACGGCGGGCGTCGGCGACGCGGGTGCGGCGTCGTTCAGGACGAGCGGTTTCGGGTTCGGGCCGACCTTGCATCCTGCGATCGCCACGATCGCGGCAAGCGCGAAAGGTGCGACCAGCGGGAGCAGCGGGAGCGGCGCGCGGACGGCGCGGTGGGTGAGGGCTCGCATCGAGGTGCGGATGATACAGAAATCGCGCACAAACCCCGTTTTTTTGCCCAGAATGGTCGAACTTCAAGGCCGCTCGGCGCGCGCTCGGCCTCTCTTGCGCGTGATCGCTCCCGGTGCGAGCCGGGTGGGGGGCGTGAAGTGGTCCATGAAGTCGCCCATGAAGTTGTCCGGAAAGTCTCCATGAAGTCGCGCGTCAAGTCCTTCACGAAGTCCTTCACGAACTCGCGAACGCATTGCCAATGAAGCCACGCCCGACCGCCAACTTCGATCACTTCCCATCGACCGAGTGGACCTGGCTTGCCACGCGGATCGGCGAGGCGGCGCACGACGCGTCGGCCGCCGCCGAACTGCGCGCCCGGGTGATGGAGCGCTACGCCGAGCCGCTCAGGATCTATGCGAAGGGCTCGAGCCTCGGCTGGCTCGACGACCCGGAGGCCCTCGTCAACGGTTTCTTCGCAAGCCGCCTCGCGCGCGACGAATACCTCGTGAAGTGGTTCGAGAGCGCGATGCCGCTGCGGCGATTTCTCGCAAACGGCATGCTTCTCTATCTGCGCGAGGAACGCCGTGCCAGGTTGCGCCGCGCCGCGCGCGACGGCGTATCGGTTGACGCGGTGCACGAGCAGGGCGCGGACGCGATTGCTGCTCCCGACGATGGACGCGCCTTTCGCGAACTCGAGCGGGCGTGGGCGGCCGCCCGGCTTGCCCAGGCGAAGGTGCGCGAGTGGGTCAAGTGGCTCCTCGCCCTCGAGGGGGTGTCGGAAGGCGAGATGGACGAAGCGGTCGCGGATGTGACGAGGTTGGTAGGGTGAGCTCGTTGAGCGGTCGTCGCCTTCCCGTCCGATGGAGCGAGCACGCATGGGTTCGGGTGGGAGAGGCCGTCCGAATTGAGCCCAAGGTGCCTTCCCGGTCCGCTCGCACGAAATCCCTCCTGATCGTCGCACCGCTCGTCTCCTCCGCGGCCTGTCTTGCGGTGCTGAGCACGGAGGAGCGTCCCTCCCGTGGGTTGCAGCAGGACGTTGCGCTGGCAATCGAATCTGAAGGCGAGGAGAGCAGCATGCGATCGACAACAGGCGCCGGGCTTCTGGGAGCGGCTGTGATTTTCGGAGGCGCACACGCGCAATACGCAGACTTCACAAGAACGACGGACACCGTCCGGCTCACCCACGAGGTCCCGGCGACCTCAGCGATGACGATCGAGGCACGAGTCTGGATTGACGTCGCCTGTACGACCTTCAACTTCGAACACGCGCTCTGGCGCGAGCAGAAGAACGCCGCGGAAGACAAGACGGTACAGCTCTGCAGTTCCGGGGTGGTGATGTACATGGCGGGTGCGACCCCAGTCATCGTCTGGAACGGTCCAGTTCCGACGGGTCGGTGGGCGCATGTCGTCTGTCAGCAAGCGGATGGTCGGGGACGAATCTGGATCGACGGCATCCTGAAGCACGACGTCGCGACATCACCTCGTTCCCGGAGCGCAATGCAGGATCGATTGGCTTCGCGTCTCGACATGCGCGCGCTACTCGGGACCGACGTTTGCGCCGCCAGACGAATGCGATCTGATACCGGCTGACAGCTGCACCGCACTGCTGTTCACGTTCGACGAGCCAGCCTTGAGCGGGACGCTTGTAAACAGAGGTTCGCTTTCGGGGACAGCAACCATCGGCGCGGCGTGGATCGCGGGGGCGACCTCACCGACGCTTGGCGGCATGTCGGTCGATGGAAATGGCAACGGAGTCCCTGATGAATGCGAAGCGTCGCCGTGCTCCGCCGACATCGACGACTCTGGCTTCGTCGACGGCGTCGACCTCGCGATTGTCCTCACGAACTGGGGAACACCGAGCCCGAAGTACCCAGAGGCGGACGCGAATGGCGATGGTGAAGTGAACGGCGCAGATCTTTCGATCGTTCTTTCCGGCTGGGGCGCATGCCCGTGATGTGATTGCATGCGGCGCAAGAAGAACCCGCGTCGGTGATCGACGCGGGTTCTTGTTTGTCGGCAAGCAGGTCTCACTCGCTCCAAG
>JAJTGL010000020.1:6145-36242 GCA_021297795.1 Planctomycetaceae bacterium | reverse complement strand
TCGCAGGGCGTGGGCATCGAGCGCGTCGAGGCGCCGCGGCAGACGCTCGAGCAGCTCTTCCTCGACATCGTCGAAAAGGCGCGTGCCGAGCAGCTCGCGACGAGCGGCGCGCAGGCTGGCGGGCGGATCGCGTCGTTCCTCCAGGGCGAGGAAGGCGCGAAGCAGGATGCGTCGAGGCAGGATGGCGTGGCCGTGGTCGAGGAACTGGTGCAGTCGGTCGATGCGCCGGCACGCGCGACGCTCGCCGCTCCCGCGACGCCCGCGGCGCCCAAGGGGCCCGATGCGGGGATGCTCGATGCGCTCGTCTCGGGCAAGCCCGCCGAGCCTGCGCGTCCGGTCGCGTCTCCGAAGGCCGATGCGCCCGCGGTGCGCAAGGCGGCCGAGGTCGACCAGGGACTGATCGATTCGTTGCTCTCCGATGACCAGAAGAAGCGGGAGGGTGGAGCGTGAGCGAGTCGGCGTCCGCGGGTGGACCGATCGCTGGCGTTCGGCGTCTCTGGGCCGACGTGGTGTCCCGTCCGGGATTCCGGATCTCGGTGGCGGTGTTCTACTCGCTCGCGATTCTCGCGGTCGCCACCGTCGTCTACCGGGAGGCGGCGTACCTCGATCGGTTCGCCGAGGCGGTGCCGGAGATCCTCCGCGAGGCGAATCTCGTGGCGAAGGACGCCGCGGCGCTCGAGCTGACCGAGAAGGGCACGGTGACCTTCGAGGGACGCGTGGTGGGAAGCGAGTCGATCGCCCGGCAGATGACGAGCCTCTACGGCGTCGCCGGTGATCTCGAGCGCTCCGCCGAGGTGACATCGCTCCTCCTCGGGTTCGCCCGCCCCGAGTGGCTGCCCACGCCGTTCGCCGACGAGCCATGGCTCGTGCTCGGCGCGGCGGCGTTGCTCCTGGCGATCGTCCACTTCGCGGTGTTCTCCGGGCTTGCGGGCCCGCTGGTCGGCGTGACGACGCTCTGCGCGGCGATCGCGCTGCCGCTCGCGCTGTTCGGACGGGCATCGCTCGCCATCAGCCTCGCCGCGGTCCCGCTGGGGCTGCTTGCCTTCGCCATCGTGATCCGCGGCGCACTCGCGGCGCTCGACTGGGCCTCGCCGGTCTTCGCGATCGCCTGCGGTGTCATCCGCGAGGCGATGCGGCTCAAGATCGCGATCGCCTTCGCGGCGATCGCCATCGTCGCGATCCCGCTCTTCCCGCAGTGGATCGATCCGCAGACGCCGCTCCGCTACCAGGTGCAGACCTTCCTCGCGCGCTCGATGGACACGATGTACGTGGTCTGCGCGTTCCTGACGGTCTTCCTCGGCTGCGCGACGGTGGCCTTCGAGATCCGGGACCGACAGGCGTGGCTCACGCTGACGAAGCCCGTGTCGCGGTTCTCCTATCTCCTCGGCAAGTGGCTGGGCCTCGTCGTCCTGAACGGGTGCATCCTGCTCGTCGCGACGCTCGCGATGTTCGCGTTCCTCGTCCAGATCCGCGCGCGTCCCGCGCAGGACATGTTCGACGCCCTCGCGGTGCGCGACGAGGTGCTTGTCGCGCGCGTCGGCACGCGTCCGGAGTACGAGCCGCTGCCGCCCGCCGAACTCCAGGAGGCCGTGAACGAGCGGCTCCGCGCCGACCTCAACGCGCAGGCCGACCTGCGTGACGGCACGCGCACGGAGATCGAGATCAAGAAGCAGTTCGCGCGCGACATCGCCGGCGACTACCTGAAGCAGTTGCGATCGATCCCGCCGGGAGCGAGCCGCGAGTACCGCTTCGCTGGTCTTGTCCCGCCGAAGCCGCGCAAGTCGGCGAAGCCCGACGGCGAGAAGGACGGCGCTCCGGATGCAGCCGACCGGGCGGATGCGGCGGACGACTCGAACGAGGCGAACCTCACGCTGCGCTACAAGTTCTACTCCGGCGCGAGCGATCCGCACGCGACCTATCCCGTCATCTTCATCCTCGGAGACGGCGACCGCCAGACCTGGACCGATCGCCAGATCGTCGCCGCGCAATCGAACGCGCTGCCGGTGCCCGCGAGCACCGTCGCCGACGACGGGACGCTCGTCATCCGCATCCTGAACGCTCAGGTCAATCCGAATCCGGCGCCCGGCGAACCCGAGTTCCTGCCCGGCCGCACGTCGATCGCGTTCGACATCGATGGGCTCGAGCTTCTGCACCGCGTCGGCGACTTCGGACCGAACCTCGTGCGCGCCCAGTGCGTGAATCTGCTCAAGCTCTCCTTCCTCGGCATGCTCGCGGTCTCGCTCGCATCGTTCCTCTCGTTCCCGGTCGCGTGCCTCGTGGTCTTCACGATCTTCGCGGCCGGCTCGATCGCTCCCTACCTCGCGACCAGCGTCGAGGAGTACCGGATCCGCACCGAATCGCAGGCACTGAAGGCCTTCGAGGCTTTCATCAAGGGCATCGCCGGCGGCGTCGAGTTCAGCGTGCGGAGCTTCGGCGAGGCGAGTGCGAACGGGCCGCTCGTCGAGGGTCGTCTCGTGTCGCTCGGTCTCGTGCTGCGTACCTTCGTATTGATCGGAATCGCATGGAGCGGCGTGGTGCTCGTCCTCAGCCTCCTGGTGTTCCGTCGCAAGGAAATCGCCATCTACAGCGGGCAGGGGGGCTGACGTGCGCGATCGACTGATCCAGTCCGGTGCCGTCCTCGCCCTCGCCGGCTCGTTCGTCGCGGCGGGATTCCTGCAGCCGAAGCTCGTCGAGATCGCGGATCGCGACGAGCTGCGCTACACCGACATCTCGATCGACGGCGCGCCGCCGATCGTGGCCATCGGCACGGCGATCGGCGCGCTGCGCGGCCTCATCGTCGACTACCTGTGGATCAAGGTGACGATCCAGAAGGAGAAGGGGCTCTTCTACGAGGTGATGGCCGACGCCGGCCTCATCACGAAGCTCCAGCCCCGGTTCCCCGACGTCTGGGCGTTCCACGGCCACAACATGGCCTACAACATCTCGGTGATGACCAACACCCAGGAGGAACGCTGGGCGTGGGTCAACGCGGGCATCAACCTCGTGCGCAACGAGGGCATCCGCTACAACCCGAACGACCTGATCCTCGGCAAGGAACTGTCGTTCTGGTTCTCGCACAAGCTCGACGGCGTCGCCGACGACGCGCACCTCTTCTACAAGCGGAAGTTCGCCGAGGAGTGGACGTACATGCTCGGCGTGCCGCCGTACGACCTCGAGCAGCGCACGGCGTGGATCAAGGCGATCGCGGACGCCCCGGACACGATGCCCGAGCTCGAGGCGAAGGTGCCCGGCATGAAGGAGTTCGTGGCCGACCTCACGGAACGGCTGAAGCCGCTCGGGACGCGCTACGAGTTCGGCACGGGCGAACGCTTCCTCAAGCTGTACGGCCAGTGGCTTGCGCAGCAGGTCTCCCCGTACGCGAAGGCGCTGCGGATCCGTGCGTCGACCGACGGCGCGGCGGCGCTCATCGGTGTCTTCGACGCGACCTTCGGGGATGAGAAGAACCGCGAGATCGGCGACAAGCTCATCGCCTTCATCCGGAAGCGCACGCTGATCGACCACTACAACATGGACCCGCAGCTCATGTACGAGTTCACGCGGGACACCGGTCCGCTCGACTGGCGTCACCCGGCGGCGCACGCCCTCTACTGGGCGCGCCGCGGCACCCAGTTCGGCGAGGACCGCCTGCTGCGGGACCAGCTCGAGGCGTTCAAGGTCATCAACAACGATCGCCAGGAGATCCAGGCGATGCAGACGCTCGCGCGCTCGGGCCTCGTCAGCTATGACCCGTTCAGCGGCGACAACGTGACGCGCCTCAACGATCCGCGCTGGATCCTCGTGCTCGACCGCTACTTCGAGAAGCTCTACGACAAGCACTACGAGACGCGCGGCGCCGGCGCCGACACGTTCACCAACCTGCACGAGAACTTCATGCGGCAGGCCGTGCGCGAGCTCTACCGCCTCGGCGACACCGAGAGCGCGCAGCGCATCCTCGACAAGCTCGACCGGCTCTACGGCTCGGGCAGCTTCAATCCGAACGGCTACTACCAGAAGCCGCTCGAGGACTTCGTGCGCGAGCAGCTCTACGGCGAGTTCGAGATGCAGCCCGAGGTGGTGCGCAGCGACGTGTACGCCGCGCTCGAGCGTGGATTCCGCGAGGGATTGCTCCTCGACAACCAGAAGCTCCTCGAGGACAGCCTCGAGTACGCGCGCGACCTGACGATCTTCTTCCGCGAGAGCAGCACCAACGACTTCGTGACGAAGTTCGGCGAGGGCCGCATGAAGGACCTCCTCGGCTCGCTCGAGGACTCCATCCCCGCTGTGTTCACGCGCATCCTGCTCGACAACTCGCAGCCGATGCTCGACCGGCTCGTGATCTACCGGAAGGCCCCGGACGACCTGAAGCTCGTCGTGTACGACCGCGTGAGGGCGAACCTCGAGCGCGAGTACGCGTCGAGCCGGCTCCAGCAGACGGGCATGTCGTTCGCGCAGGCGTTCCCCGAGCCGCCGGGACTGGCGGAGTACCGCGCGCAGCAGGCCGAGGCGGCCAAGGCGCGCGAGGCGGAGAAGGTGAAGGACAACACGTCCGAGGCCGAGCGCAAGTGACCGTCGTCCGGGCGGACGGACGAATGGCGGGTCGGGTACGCGTCCTCGCGACGCGGTCGCTCGGGTAGAGTGCGGTCATGCGCATTCCACCCGCGATCCTCGCCATCGGCCGCAACTATGCGGATCACGCCGCCGAGATGGGCACCAAGACGGACGAGCGTCCGATGGTGTTCATGAAGAACCCTGCGGCGGTCTGTCGCAACGGCGACGAGATCGTGATCCCGCGCGTCTGCCGCGAGGGTGGTCCGCAGGTCGACTACGAGGGCGAACTCGCCTTCGAGATCGCGCGCGACTGCCGCGACGTGCCCGAGTCGGAGGCGCTGTCCGTCATCGCCGGCTACCGCGTGGCCAACGACGTGAGCGCGCGCTGGTGGCAGAAGACCGGATCCGGCGGACAGTTCTGCCGGGGCAAGAGCTTCGACACCTTCTGCCCGATGACGGATCTCGTCCCGGCCGGTGCGATCGCCGACCCGCAGGACCTCGAGATCGAGACGGTGCTCAACGGGACGCGCGTCCAGCACGCGAGCACGAAGCTGATGGTCTTCCCGGTGCGCTTCCTCGTCGCCGAACTCTCGCGCGGCATGACGCTGCTCGCGGGGACGATCGTCCTCACGGGCACGCCCGCGGGTGTCGGTGCCGGTCGCACGCCGCCGCTCTTCCTGAAGGATGGCGACACGATCGAGGTGCGCATCGCGCGCGTGGGTCACCTCGTGAATCGCGTGCGCGAGGAGTAGGCGCGCGAGCGCGCCTCGCGCGTACTGCATGCGGATCACGAGTTCGGATCACGAGTCCGGATCATGCATCCCGATCATGGAACGGGATCGTCGCCCTGGCCGCCCCACGGATGGCAGCGGAGAAGCCTCGTCATCGTGAGTCGAGTTCCGCGCCACGCGCCGTGGCGCTCGTAGGCCTCGATCGCGTAGAACGAGCAGCTCGGCGTATAGCGGCACTGTCCGCCGAGCAGGGGGCCGAGCAGGACCTGGTATCCGCGCACGAGGCCGATCATGCACCGGGCGCCGAGGCCGACCCGCCCGCGGGGTCGATCGGCGACGGAGGAGGGTCGGTCGGCGTTGCCGCCGCATCCGCAGCCGGCCTCGCGGCATCGCTTGCCTTCCTCTGGGCGCGCTTCATCCATACCGCGTGCAGCGTAGCGAGCGCCGAGGCAAGCCGCGCCCGGTACGCGTCGAGCGCGAGCGGTTCGTGGGGCTTCACCACGATCACGACGTCGTAGGGGCCCGGCGCGGCGCACGCCAGTTCGTGCTGGGACAGGCGATACGCCTCGCGGAGGAGCCGCTTGATCCGGTTGCGCCTCGCCGCACAGCCGACGCGACGGCCGATCGAGATGCCGATGCGCGTGACGGGCGTCGCCCCCGGCATCGCATGGAGCGTGATCGCGCCTTCGTCGGCACGCGCGCGCGCGTCGATCACCGACTTGAAGACACCGGCGCCGGCAAGCCGCTGCGAGCGGCGGAAGCGGTTGCGCGGCGTGTTCACCGCTCCTTCTCCATGCGGCGGCGCCAGGTGCGCATGATGCGCGAGCGCGTGATGATGCCGAGCATCTCGCCGTTCGCGCCGAGGACCGGCAGGGGGCCGCGCTCGAGGCGGTCGAGCGCATGGTCGAGCGGCAGGTCGCGGTCGAGGGCGCGAATCCCCGTGCGCGCGATGTCGCGCACCTGGAGGAGCGGCAGCGCCTCGCGATTGACGAGTGCGATGCGGAGATCCCGTGCGCCGACGATGCCCTCGAGGCGGCCATCGTCGTCGAGCACGATGAAGTCGTCGCCGCCGCGCGCCAGTTCGACCAGCGAGGTCGCCCACGCCGAACCGCGCACGACGACCGGTGGCTTGAGCGGGACGTCGCCCACGCGCAGGCGCCGCAGCGCCGACATGTCGCTTGCGGAGCCGAGTCGAAGCCCGAGTGCCGCCAGCTCGGCGGTGTAGAGGCTGTGGCGCTCGAAGAGCCGCGCGACGATCGTCGACACCGCCGCGACGAGGATGACGGGCAGCAGCACGCTCGGTTCGCGCGAGAGTTCGTAGACAAGCATCGCACCCGCAAGCGGCGCATGCGTGCTGCCGGCGACGACGCCCGCCATGCCCGCAAGCGCGAGCGGTGCGGGGCCGACGTCGCGGACGAACGGAATGAACTCGCCCAGGCTGCCGAATGCGCCTCCGACGAGCGCGCCGACGAGGAGGCTCGGGGCGAAGAGGCCGCCGATGCCGCCCGAGCCGAGCGTGAGACTGGTCGCGACGACCTTCACGACCGCAAGACCGAGGAGGAGCGCCGCGACCACGATCGCGGTGTCGCGCGCGTAGAAGGCAGGTTCAAGCACCGCCTTCGCGAGCGGGTAGCCGTTTCCGTAGAAGGGCGGGATCGCGCCTTGACCGAAGTCGAGCCACTTCGAGGCGAACGCGACGTGCAGGACGCCGAGCACCGCGAGGATGCCCGCGCCGCACGCGGGCAGCAGCCACTTCGACACGGGCAGCTTTCCGAACGCGACCTCGGACGCCTGCAGCGTGCGGATGAAGAAGACGCTCGCGACGCCGCACACGAGTCCGAGCACCGCGAAGGCCGGCGTGGTCGCGATGGAAAGCCCATCGCCGGTGCCGCGGAAGATCTCGGCGCCGATGCCGAAGAGCGGCTCCTGCGTGCCGAGGATGGTCTGCACCGTGGCCGCCGCGAAGACGGCCGCGATCACGATCGGAGTGAAGGTGCGCAGCGAGAAGTCGCGCAGCAGCACCTCGAGCACGAAGAAGATGCCCGTGAGCGGGGCGTTGAAGACGGCCGCGATGCCGGCGGCTGCGCCGCAGCCGACGAGCGTGGTCGCGCTCTGCGGGTCGGCGCGCAGCGCGCGCGCGATCATCGAACCGAGCGTCGCTCCGATCGTGACGATCGGCCCCTCGGGGCCCGCGGATCCACCCGATGCGATCGTGGAGGTCGCGCCGAGCCATGTGCGCGCGGCGAGTGCCGCCGGCAGCTGCGCGCGCTTGCGGTGGATCGCGTACAGCACGCTCGAGACGCCGTGACCTTGGATTCGGATGCGGAACGCCGCCTTGACCGCGCCGCAGAGGATCGCGCCGATCACGGGCACGATGGCGACGGAGATCGCGACCTGCCCCGGGTGATCCCGGAGCCACACCATCGACGCGTGCTCGGCCCACTGGATGGGGCGGATAAATGCGAGCGCGATGATCGCGAGGGCCATTCCCGTCGCCGCGGCGAACAAGAGCAGACGACGGTCGCGCTGCAGGCCCAACCGGGCCATGGCGCGGGCGAAGGACCGCGCAAGACGCGTCCGAGGCGGCCCTTCCGCGTCGGGGCGGCCGGGCCGTCCGGATGACGGCGAGGGTGTCTTGGGAACGGAAGCCACGGGGGCGCAACGATCTTCGAGCGGCGCTCGGATTGGGCGCTATACTAACCCCCTTCCCCGAAGGACAGCCCCGATCGGGACCTACGCCATGATTGAAGCACTGAAGAGCGACCACATCGTCGAGAAGCTGGGCGGCCGATTCAAGCTGACCGCCCTCATCCAGCGCCGCCTTGCCGAACTGATCGAAGGCGCGCGCCCCCTCGTCGACCGGAACGGCCGTTCCGACCTCGAGGTCGTGATCGACGAGATCATGCAGGACAAGATCACGCTCGAGATCGATCCCGAGTACATCGAGAAGATGAAGGGCACTCCGTCGCGCAAGCGCTGAGTCTGCCCGCACGGGCGACTACCCCTCGGGGTGCGTCCTCCTCTCGGCGACACATCCCACATGTACCAGGGCAACCCCGACAACCTTCAGGCGCTGCAGGGCCGAAGGATCGCTGTCGGTGTCTGCGCCGGAATCGCGTCGTACAAGGTCTGCTCGGTGGTGAGCACGCTCGCGCAGGCGGGTGCCGAGGTCACCGTCGCGATGACGGCCGACGCACAGCGCTTCGTGACGCCGCTCGTCTTCCAGTCGCTCGCGGGGCGTCCGGTGCTGACAAGCCCCTGGGACTCGGCGAATCCGGCCGACCCGCAGCACATCCGCGCGGCGGCGAACCTCGACCTCTGCCTCGTGGCGCCCTGCACGATGGACATGCTCGCCCGACTCGCGACCGGCCGCGCCGACTGCATGGTGTCGCTCCTCGTCGCCTCGATCGACCGAGCGAGGACCAAGGTCCTCCTCGCGCCGAGCATGAACGAGACGATGTGGCGGCAGCCGTCGACGCAGCGCAATCTCGCGACCCTTCGAGCCGACGGCTTCGTGGTGCTGGACCCGGCGTCGGGCTGGCAGGCCTGCCGCTCCATCGGTCCCGGGCGACTGCCGGAGCCCGATCAGCTGGTCGACGCGCTGGCCGAGGCCTTGCGTGAGGCCTTGCGTGAGGCCTTGCGCGAGGCCTGAGCGAGGCCTGAGCGGGTCGACGCCCGTTTCCGAGCCTGTTGTCGTGGGGAGTTGGCTGACGTGTCTCGCGACCCTCGCGCCGCGAGGCGGCGTCCAGCTGTGAAAACCGCAGAATCCATCCGAATCCAACCGAATCCACGACGCCCGGTTTTGAAGGCGTCGCCGCGGTGCTAGGTTCCCAGACCGGACCCAGCCAACTGGACCTTCGGCCCGACCGATTCTCGAGGATCTACGAAGAGGACCCATGACGATGCGCAACGATCTCCGCTCGGTGCTCCTGGCCACTCTCGCGCTCTCGACCACGCTCCCCGCGCTTGCGGAGAACCAGGGCCGCGGCGGACGTCGCGCCGAAGAAGACCTCGTCGGCATGCGCGACGTCTCGTCGCTTTCGATCGGAAGCCCCGACGGTGGCGTCGCGGGCGCCTGCCCCCCGGTGACGTCGACCTACACGAACGCGAGCTTCGAGGGCGGCCAGTATGTAGCGCAGGGCGGCTTCGCCGAGGGCGAGATCGCCGCGTGCAGCTACACCGTGAACGCGTCGGACTTCCCGCTGCGCATCGATCTCTGCGAGATGATCTTCGCGACGAGCGCGACCACCGTGACGACCACGACGAAGTGGAGCATCCTCGTGTGGGAGGGCACGCCCGCGACCGGCAACATCGTCGCGACCTACTCCTCCGATGGAAAGCTCCTTCCGCACCTCGTGATGCAGCCGGGAACGAACGGCACGAACATCCAGTTCAGCATCGATCCGGGCGATCCCGAGCAGATCATCGTGCAGGACAACGGATCTCGCACCTTCAGCATCGGCTTCCGCATCGACGATCACAACAACCAGACGCAGAATCCCTGCCTTGTCGCGCCGCCGTCGGGTTCGAATGCGTTTCCGACCACCGACGTCGGCGGACTGCAGGCACCGTCCACGAACTGGCTCTACCTGCTGAACTGCGGCTCGCTCGGCTGTCCTGCGGGATGGAAGACCTTCGGACAGCTTCCGACGTTCTGCCGGCCCTCGGGTGACTGGGTAATGCGTGTCACCTGGACACCGGTCAACTGCGCGCTTCCCGGCGCGTGCTGCCTTCCGAACGGCACGTGCCAGCTGCTGACCGCGGCGGGCTGCCAGACCGCGGGCGGCACCTTCAACGGCGATGGCACCGACTGCACCGGTGATGCCTGCGCGCAGAACCTCTGCCCGTGCTGCTTCGCCTCGACGGGTGGCTGCATCACGCTGCCTCCGGCGTCGTGCATCGCCGCCGGTGGCGTGGCGGGGCCGACCGGTCAGACTTGCACCGGGTACGTCTGCTTCCCGACGGGGGCGTGCTGCCTTCCCGACGGAACCTGCATCGGCCCCGTGAGTCCGGAGCAGTGCGCGGCGCAGAACGGCGTCTTCAAGGGCAACAACACCACCTGCGGTCCATCGACGTGCCCGCAGCCGGTCGGTGCGGCGTGCTTCCCGACCGGCTTCTGCCTGCAGTTGACGCAGTCGCAGGCGATCTCGGCGGGTGCGACCTGGAAGGGCCCCGGCACCGACTGCACCGATGCGAACGGCAACGGGCTGGCGGACGACTGCGAACCGTCGAATCCCGCGGACATCAACGGCGACGGCACCGTGAACGCGGCTGACCTCTCGCAGCTCCTTGGCTCGTGGGGTGCGGCGGGAGGAGCGGCCGATATCAACGGCGACGGGACTGTGGATGCCGCCGACCTTTCGTCGCTGCTCGCAAACTGGGGCTGAGCTGGTTTCCGGACCGGCCGCCCGCGCAGGTCGACCCTCGTTCCGCAATCTCGTTTGTTCCAAGTCGCATGTGCGGCGCTTTCGTCGTATGTTCATTCCGGGACGGAGTTTCTGAGGAGGCGACATGCGACGTGGAATCGGGATCCAGAGTGTCTTTGGCACGGGCCGTTTTGGCGACGTCGTTGGCGGAGCGTTGCTCGCCGCGGCGTGTGGCTCCTCGGCGCTGGCCGGTGAGGCCTGCGGAAATCCTTCCGCGGGCAGCTGCTTCATGATCCAACGGACGCCTGGCTGCTCCGACGCCGAGTGCTGCGGCGCCGTGTGCTCCGTCGATCCCTACTGCTGTTCGACCGAGTGGGATGCCGTGTGCCGTCAGCAGGCGAACGATGCGCCAGCGTGTGGCGCTCCGATCCCATCCAACGACTCACCCTCCTCGCCGCGCTTCATGACGGCCGGCTTGCAGCCGTACTCCACTATTGGCGCCACCGATTCGAGCGCGACGACGATTCCGTCGTCGTGCGGTGGTGTCTTCGGAGACACGATCCGGCGCGACGTGTGGTTCGAGTACCGCGCTTCGGTGACCGGGACCGTGCGTTTCAGCACGTGCCCGGAGCCGGGCTCTGGTGCGTACTCCGAGTTCGATCCGATCATCGTGATGCGAGACCCCGTCACACTCGAGTCACTCGCCTGCAACGACGAGGGCTTCGGTTGCGCGGGCTATGCCGTGCTTGAGTTCGCAGTGATCGCCGGCGAGCGCTACCTCATCCAGATCGGCGGCCACGACGCCGAGATCGGATACGGCGCGATGCGGGTGACCGAGTCGGGAAAGCCCGCCGAGACCCCGGAAAACGACAGTTGCGCGAGTGCTTCGAAGGTCGCGCTTCCGGCAGCCGGCGAGAGCGTTCTGTTTGACCTCCTCGGTGCGAACCTCGACGACGCGTCGTGTGGCTCGGAGCCGGCGGATGTCTGGATGCACGTCGGCCCGTTCGCGGCCGATGGAACGGCGCGTTTCGAGGCTTGCAGCGGCGATGCCGCGGTCCGCATCGAGGTCGCGATCGGAGACTGCGAGTCGGCACGGAGCTGCAGTGGCGCGAGCGCATGCGGCGCCGACCACGGCGTGACGGTCGATGTCGAGGAGAATGGATTCGCCCTCGTGCGCGTGGCCTCGCTGGTCGGCGTGGAAGGCGAACTGTCGATCGAGTTCACCGAGACCGCGAACTGCCCGGGCGACCTCAACGGCGACGGCGGCATCGATGCGGCGGATCTCTCGCTGGTGCTCCTCGGATGGGGAACCCCGGCAGCCGACATCGACGGTGACGGCACGACCTCGGCCGCCGATCTCTCGGCCGTGCTCGAGGGGTGGGGCGCCTGCGGCTGATGCAGAGGTGATCCGACGTTGGCACAATGCGGGGATGAAGGCGGTCATCCTTGCCATCGGCGCCGGGCTCTGCTGGGGCGTCGGTGAGGTGTGCACTCGAAGCGCCCTGCACTCGGGGAAGGTCGGTCCGATCACGGCGATCACTCTGCGATCCCTCATCGCGCTTCCGATCCTTCTCCTCGCGTACCTCGCGATGACGCGTGCGTTCGGCGGCCTGCGTCACGAGCCCGCCATCAGTGCGATCGATGGCTCAAACTGGGTGAAGATCGTTCTCGGCTCCGGGATCGTCGCCGGCGCGCTTGCCATGGTGCTCTTCTACTCGGCCCTCTCGGTCGGGGAGGTCTCGATCGTCAAGCCGATCGCCTTCGCCATCGCGCCAGCGGTGGGTGTGACCCTCGGCTGGCTGGTGCTTGGCGAATCGATGAGCGTGCGGAAGGCGCTCGCGGTGGCGCTCATCATCGCGGGGGTCGTCTTGCTGACGGTTGCGCCTGCCCGCTCGAGCGCCGTCGCCGGGGCGCCCGGGTCCGGTGGAACGCCGCAATAACGCCCGCCTTGGGCGGTGCGCCCGGTGTCGGAGTTTGGCGGAGCCTCTTCGCCCGAAAGGCTGGACAAGGCCAGCCGTTTGGGCGATACTCCCCACCCCGCTCAGCCCGCAAGGGCAGTGCCTATGGAGAGGTGTCCGAGCGGTTGAAGGAGCTAGTCTCGAAAACTAGTAGTGGGTTCATCCTACTCGTGGGTTCGAATCCCACCCTCTCCGCTTTACCCGCGGTCGCGAACGGCGACCGCGGGTTTGCTTTTGGGGAGCGCTCGATTGTTTGAGCGCGCGCGACTCGCGGTTTGAGCGCTCGTGACGGGTGGCGCGGTTCTATCGCACTTGGATGACCGCGTCCTCGCGCAACCATCCGATCACCTTCGCGGAGCAGCGCACCTCGATCCACCCCGGTCGGGCCTCGATCACGCGGCACTCCGTGCCTGCGGGGAGTGGCTCGGCGAGCACGGGCTCGAAACCCTCACCGTTTCCTTTGCGGAGGACTGCCTCGCGGGCGACGACCGCAGCGGTCGACTCGCCCGCGGACAACGCGTCGACGGCGCAGGTGGCCGCAAGGCCGAGCCCCAGGGCGGCGAGGGGCACGACTGCGCGGCGCAGTCCGAGCGCCGCGCCGAGCGCAGCGCCCCAGAGAAGGAGCGCCGCCACGATTGTGCGCGTCGCCGGGCCGATCGGCGACCAGAGGCGCTGCGTGCGCTCGAGGATGCCCGGCTCCGGTCGGTCCGTCACACGCACGACACGTGAACGGGCCTCCGCAAGGTTCGCCTCGATGCTGGCATCTCCGGGGAGACGCCGCTCGGCTGCAAGGTAGGCCGCGATCGCCTCGCTCGTTCGGCCCGCCTCAAGGAGCGCATTCGCCCGGTTGAAGTGGATGCCGGCCGCGTCGCTCGTCGCGAGGAGCGACTCGAACTGCGAGGCACTCTCGAGGAACTTCGCGCGCGCGTCGTCGGGTCGTTCGGCACGCATCGCGAGGCCTGCGGCATACGAGGCCTCGGCGCGATCGAATGCCCCGGCATCGATCTTCCCCCGACCGCTCCACGCGATCAGCGGGAGCAGGAACTGGATCGCGAGTACCGCGATCCCGAGGGCGGTGAGGACCGCGAAGGTGGTGGCTGGGCGCCTCATCGCGCACCTCCGGCGACAGTCGTCGTGCGGTCGAGTTGATCGACGAGTTCACGGATCGCGCCCGGGTCAGGTGCGGCGCCGCCGTATCGCGCGCGCTCCAGCTCGCGGAGCAGCCGCTCGCAACGCGCGACATCGTCGCCCGCGAAGCCCGCTGCGCGCAGTCGATCGATCGCGTCGCCGCGGGAGAAGCCCGCGCCATCGGCATGGACACGCGCCGCGAGATAGGCAAGCAGGGTGCGCTCGCGCGCCTCGGACGAGCCATCGGACTCGAGCGATCGCTCGAGTGCCGAGCGCGCCTCGCGGATCCGGCGCTTCGCCGCGTCGCCGCGCGACAGCGAGCGGAGGAGCGCGGGACCGGCTGCGAGCCAGACGAGAAGGGCGAGCGGTGGGACGATGGCGATCGCGAGATCGAGGGGCGCAAGGACGCGCTCCCGTGCGATCTCGGCGAGCGAGAAGTTCGCCACGAGGCCGCCGGCAACGGGGCTCGCCACGGCCGAAGGCGCGGCGGAGTCGGGCTCGTCGGCGCCATCGATGTTGGCGCGCGCGACCGAGCTGGGTCGGACGCGGAGCGGGAGCGGCTCGCTTCGCGCGGTGCGGTACTCGCCGGCCGACGGATCGAAGAACGAGAACTCGATCGGAGGGATCGTCGTCACGGCGTCGCTTGTCGCCCGGATCGACTGGGTGAAGATCTTGGCTCGGCCCTCGACGACGCCCGCGGCGGCCTCCTTCGAGACGCGGAAACCCTCGTCGAAGGTGCGCTGATCCGCCAGCGTCGGAGCCTGAAGGCCTTCGAGGCCCGCCGTTCCCGAGGTGTCGGTGATACGGATCGTCAGCGTGATCGGGTCGCCGACCGCGACGTCGACCGGCTTCGCCGCCACGTCGAGCTTGAATCGCCCGACCGCGCCGTTCCAGGACGCCGGTCGCCCGCCTTCGGGCGGTGCGAGCACGGTGACATCGTCGAGCAAGGGACGCACGCTGACGGGACGCGACTCGGCGAGCGACACGCGGTTCTCGAAGAAGACGTCGTTGCCACGCGTGAGGCGGAGGGGGTACTCCATGCGCACGCGCACATCGCCGATCGCGGGCGGGCCGGCGGCGATCGGATCGAAGGGCCGTTCGATCGTGTACACCACGTACTCGACGTCGTCGATCATCCGGATCTCGCCGCGCGGTCGACGGTTCTCCGAACGCAGCTTCTGCAACGCGGGACCGAACATACCCCAGGTGCTCGCATCGTCGTTGACGAGGGACCAGAGCGAGGCCTCGTCGAGCGTGATCCCCAGGCGGTCGTCGCGGTATCGCTTCACCGCGATCTCGAGCGCAAGGGTCCCGGCCTGTCCGACGTAGATCGTCGACGGGTTGCAGCGCACGGTCGCCCTCATGAGGTCGCCGACCTCCGAGACCGTGACCTCGAGGCGGAACGGCTTCGTCGCCAGCTCCTTCCCTTCGTGCTGGATGGTGAAGGCGGGAACGACGAAGGTGCCTGCCCGCTTCGGGATGATCTCGTACCCGATGCCCACCGTCACCTTCTCGGTGATGCGCCCGTTGATGCGCGTGGTCGAGGAGAAGTTCTGTTCGCCGGGAAGTCGTCGGATCTCGAGGCCATCGACCTCGCCGATGAACGGTCCCTCGAAGTCGCGTGCGTTCTCGATGGTCACGCCCACCCGGACGGGTTCGTCGACATAGGCGGTCTGCGACGAGACCTGCACGGAGACGGATTGCGCCCACGCGGCCAGCGAGCAGGCGAGGGCGAGCATCGCGGTCGCGATCGGAACAAGGATGGAGTCTCGAATCGACATCGGCACGATCACCAATCCTTCGGCGCCGGTTGGGTGCGAGCGCGCTCGCGCATCAGACGGTCGAACACGCGCTGGCGCTCGCGATCGCGGATCTTCTGGAGCAAACGTTCGACTTCCTGCTTCGTCATGGGCTTGCGTTCAGCACTGGACTGTTGCTGCTGCTGCTGCTGCTGCTGATCTTGCTGCTGCTGATCTTGGTTCCGCTGCTGTTGTTGCTGCTGGTCTTGCTGCTGCTGATCTTGGTTCCGCTGCTGTTGTTGCTGCTGATCCTGGTTCTGCTGCTGATCCTGGTTCTGCTGCTGATCCTGGTTCTGCTGTTGCTGCTGCTGCTGCTGCTGATCCTGGTTCTGCTGCTGCTGCTGGTCTTGGTTCTGCTGATCTTGGTTCTGCTGATCCTGGTTCTGCTGATCTTGGTTCTGCTGATCTTGGTTCTGCTGCTGCTGTTGTTGCTGCTGCTTGAGCTGCTTCAGCACCCGATGTGCGAGTTCCGCGTTCGCGCGTGCATCGACGTTCGATGGATCCGCGCGCGCGGCGTCCTTCAGGTCCCGGAGTGCGGCCTCGAGCGAAGCGATGATCTGCTCGGTGTTGGGCGTTCCGCCCGGGGCTGCGTCGGGCGAAGCGTCGGGAGCTCCGCCACTCTGGCCGGCCTGCATCGCGGCGATCGCCTCCGCATAGCGGCTGGTGCCGCGGTTGTAGATGCTGCGCGCGGCGGTCGAGGCGCTCGCGCGCTCGGCGGCGCGTGCAAAGAGCTGTCCCGCGCCGGTGTAGTCGCCCGCGCGGAAACGCGCGACTCCCGCGTTGTAGATCGCTTCGGGTGTCGCATTCGCCGGTGGATCCGCGATCGGAGCGCTGTTGCGCTTCGATCCGTCGGTCGTGGTCGGACTCGCGACCGGCGCGGACTGCGGAACATCCGCTGCGGTCTGTGCCGACGCGAGCGGCGCGGGCGCAGCGGCTGTGGTGGAGGTCAGGCCGAGGAGAAGCGAGCAGACGAACGCGTTCATGACGAGACTCCTGCGGCACGCCGCTCGAGGCGTGAACCGACGAGACCCTCGAGGACGAGCAGCAGGAGCGCCGCGCCCGCGAGGTACTGGAAGAGCGGCTCCTTGGTCGTCACCGATGCCTGCGTCCGCGCCTTCGACGTCAATCCGCGACGCAGCAGCGCCGCGGCCTGCGCCATATCGGCTTGGCCCGTGCCGGCTTCGATGAAGAATCCGTCTCCCGCCCTCGCAACCTCGGCGAGAAGCGTCGGATCCATCTTCGTCCACACCTCCTGGCCGTCGTGCACGAGGTAGCGCTTCTGGTTTCCGGTCGATGTCGGAATGCGCGCACCCTCGCTGCTGTCACCGATTCCGACCGTGACGATGCGGATCCCGTTCTCGGTGGCGGCGGTCGCCGCCGCCTCGACCGGAGCGCTCTCCATGTCCTCGCCATCCGAGAGGACGATGACGACCTTGCCGACGCCTTCACCCGCGAGGCATGAGCTCGCGAGGCGAATCGCATCGCCGAGGAGCGAGCCGCCCCGCACGGTCGCCTGCGGCGTGAGTGTCTCGAGCTGGGTGAGGAACGCGCGATGGTTGAATGTCAGCGGGCAGCGCAGCGCGGGCACGCCTGCGAACTCGATCAGCCCCACGCGGTCGCTGCCGAGTGCGTCGACGAGGTCTGCGGCAAACTGCTTCGCGCGCGAAAGTCGGTCGGGTTGCGCATCCTCGGCAAGCATGCTGCGCGAGACGTCGACGACCACCATCACGTCGATACCCGTCTGCTCGACCTTTTCGGTGCGGCCGCCCATGCGTGGGTCGAGGAGGGCGACAGCGAGAAGGAGCGCCGCGGCTGCGACGAGCGCCGCGCGGACCCCCGCGCGCGCGCCAAGGACACGCGGTGCGATCTCGGTGAGCAGCGCGGCATCCGCGAGCGCCTGCCGCGCGCGGCGGCGCCAGGCCAGAAGCCAGAGGATCGCGGCGATAGCGAGTCCTGCGACAAGGAACCACCAGAGCCCATCGGGCTGCATGAGGGCGAAGCCGGTGTCCGCGAGCGTCATGCGAGCGCCCTCAGCCGGGTGGCGGCGAGCAGGGCCTCGAGCGCGAGCAGGATGAGCACGATGCCAAGGATCGGCGGCAGCGAGACCGCTCCGAGCAACGGGAGTGCCACGGTCGTCGGGTCGACCGCCAGATCCCGGTAGCGCACGAGCTTGGTCTCCTCGATCGAGCTCTTCTCGAGTTTGTCGATCGTCTCGTAGATCCTGCGGAGGCTCTCGCTGTCGGTCGCGCGGAAGTAGCGGCCGCCGGTCGCCTCGGCGATCCGCGTGAGCGTCTTCTCATCGATCGCGACCGGAACGTTCTGGATCTGGGTGCCGAACGGCGTGCGGATCGGGACCGGCGCGATGCCTTCGGTGCCGAGACCGACGGTGTAGAGCCGAACGTCGGTCGACTTCGCGAGCGCCGCGGCCTCGTCCGGCGACAGTTCGCCCGCGTTCTGCTCGCCGTCCGTGAGGAGGACGAGCACGCGCGACTTGATCCGCGTGCGACCGTCGCGGTTGGCGCGGTCGGAGGCGTCCTTCAGCTTGTCGATTCCGAGGGCGATCGCGTCGCCGATCGCGGTGCCCATCTCGGCGCCATCGTCGGGAAAGCGGATCTGCGCCACCGCATCGACGACCACGTCGTGGTCGAGCGTCAGCGGCACGATGCTGTCGGCGTTGCGCGCAAAGACGACGATGCCCACGAGATCGGTGCCGCGCCCCTCGAATCCATCGCCGCCCTCGATGAAGCGCGTGGCGATCTCCTTCAGCGCGTCGAGGCGGTTGGCGCGCTTCCCATCGACGGTGAAGTCGAGCGCGCGCATCGAGTCGGAGCGGTCGATGACGAGTTCGATCGCCACGCCTTCGACGAGCGTCCTCGAGGACTCGTTCGACTCGACGGGACGGGCGATCGCGACGACGAGGACCACGATCGCAAGTGCGCGCAGGATGGGGAGCACGATCGTCAGGCGCGCCCAGCGGCCGCCCGGCGCGTGGTCGACGGCCGCGAGCGCGCTGAACGCGACGGTGGCGCGCCGCCTGCGCCGCCAGTGCCGCACGAAGGCGAGGATCGCCAGCGGCAGGAGCGCGAGCAGCCAGAGGCTCGACGGATGGAAGGAGACGTCGAGCAGCAGCAGGGGTGCGGCGGACGCGAAGGGATCGTGGAGAACGCCGGTCGTCACGACAGGGCCTCCGTGGTCTTCGTTCCCGCGACCGGGCGCGTTCGCTCGACGAACATGCGCGCCTCGGCGAGATGCACGTCGCAGTCGGCGCGATCCGGCGTCGCGGCCGCGAACTTGACGAGATCGGCGAGGCGCAGGAGCGTACGGAGCCGCTCTGCCTCCGCGAGCGGGAACTCGGCGTGCGACGAGGCCTCGGCGATGAACT
Organism: Planctomycetaceae bacterium; assembly: GCA_021297795.1. Lineage (GTDB taxonomy): Bacteria > Planctomycetota > Phycisphaerae > Phycisphaerales > SM1A02 > QWPT01. The sequence goes on along the minus strand of JAJTGL010000020.1, from coordinate 17,330 downwards.
CGCGCGAGGTCTGCCGCTCGGCGGGGATCGCGTAGCGACGCGCGGCGTAGGCGCGCACGATCGCGGTGAGCCGGTCGTAGAACACGCCGAAGTCCCCCGAGGCGGGGTGACCCGCGCGCGAGAGACGGTCGAGTTCGGCGAGCGCCCATGCATCGGGCTCGAGTGCCTCCCCTCGGTCATGCCGCAGCAGCCGCCAGACCAGCCACGCGCCGAGGAGGAGTACGAGCGCCGCCCCCGCGTAGCCCCACCAGGCGACGCGTTCGAGGACCGGGATCTCGCCGAGGATGTCACGGTACTTCGTCGGGTCGAGCGCTCCGGCGTTCTCTCCCTCGTCACCGGCGTCGATCAGGCTCTTCACCGGGAACGACGGGAACTCGATGCGTCCTTCACGCGGTCTTCCGCCGGCGAGGTAGGCGATCGTGAGTGCGTCGGGAGTCTGCGTTCCCGCGTCGAGGGTGGACAGCACGACATCGAAGATGGTGTAGACGGTGCCGTTCGCGCCGACCTCGATCCGTGGCGTCGAGATCGAGAGGACATCGAAGACGCCGAGCGTCTCGGGGCGGGTTGGAATCGCGACCGACGCTGGTTCGAGGCGCTCGTCGCCGTCGCCGACGGCGACAAGGCGAACCTCGCAGTGGATCGGAGCGCCGACCTCGGGCCAGTCGGGCGCGCGCACGGTGGCGGTGCATCCCTCGAGCGTGGTCTCGCGGAAGGCCGGCGCCTCCTCGGCGCGCGCGCTTCCCGCGAGGAAGGCTGCGGCCACGATGCCCGCGACCGCGCCGTGCATGGGGCTCGTCGCGCGCCTCATGTGCCGCGCCTCCCCGATCGGAGTGCCTCGCGGCGCGTGAAGTAGGCGCGCAGCGGCGGAATCGGATCCTCGCCGGTCTCGAGGACGAGCGGCTCGATCCGCACGCGCCGGAACCGTCGGTCGCGCGAGGCCGCGCGCTCGGCGGCGACTTCGCTCCATCCCTCGCGCACCCAGCGCGACGAGGTGTCGAAGCGGCGCAGGGCGCCCGTCTCGAGATCCTCGAGCTCGACGATGCCGACGTTCGGCAGTTCGCGCTCGCGCACGTCGCCGACGACGATCGGGATCACGTCGTGTCGTCGGCGTAGCCGGGCGAGCGCCTGCTCCCAAGGTCCGTGCGAGGGCTGCATGCCGCCCTCGTCGATCGCGTTCGAGCGACGTGCGCCGCCCGCCGCGGGAAACTCGAGGAAGTCGCTGACGACGCACACGACCGAACGCTTCGAGAGGCTGCGCGCGGCCTCGTCGAGCGCGCGCGCGATGTCGGTGCCGCGACCCTCGGGCCGAAACGCGAGGAGATCGCGCACGATCCGAAGCACGTGGCGCGGGCCCTTGCGCGGCGGTACGTACGCCTCGGTGCGGTCGGTGAAGAGGAGCATCCCCACGCGGTCGTTCGAGCGGATCGCCGAGAAGGCGAGCGTGGCCGCGACCTCGGCGACGAGTTCGCGCTTCAGCGTGCCGCGCGTACCGAACGCGAGCGACCCCGAGAGATCGACCGCGAGCAGCACCGTCAGCTCGCGCTCCTCGCGGAAGAGCTTGATGTGGGGAGAGCCGACGCGCGCACTCACGTTCCAGTCGATCGCGCGGACATCGTCGCCGACGAGGTACGGACGAACCTCCTCGAACTCCATGCCGCGACCCTTGAACGCCGAGCGGTACTGGCCCGCGAGCACATCGCTCACGAGTCGGCTCGTGCGGATCTCGATCGATCGGATCTTGCGGCGGATCTCTGGAGAGAGCATCGCGGTTCGGTTTCGTTCTCGTTCGGAGCAGGAGTGGGGCGGCGGCTGCGTCACCCGCGCGTCACGGCACGGCGACGCTTCCAAGCAGCGTCTTTACGAGGTCGTCGCCGGTGCGCTCTTCGGCCTCGGCTTCGAAACTCGGGATCAGCCGGTGCCTGAGGACAAGCGGCGCGATGTCCTTGACGTCCTGCGGGACCACGTAGCCGCGGCCGTCGAGGAACGCGTGCGCGCGCGCGGCGCGCGAGAGGGCGAGCGTTGCGCGCGGCGAGGCGCCGAAGGCGACGAGACCCTCGAGCGGAACCTTCGCGCCCTTCGGATCGCGCGAGGCGACCACGAGGTTGACGATGTAGTCCTTGATGCGGTCGTCCATCGCGATCTCGTCGACGGTGAGCCGCGCGGCGGCGATGTCGGCGGGCTTCATCACCGCCTGCACCCGCGGCGGCGAAGCCTGTCGCTGCATGCGGTCGAGGATCTGGCGTTCCTCTCGCGCCGTCGGATAGCGGACGAGGATCTTCAGCATGAAGCGGTCGACCTGCGCCTCGGGCAGGGGATAGGTGCCCTCCTGCTCGACGGGGTTCTGCGTCGCGAGCACCAGGAACGGCTCGGGCAGCGGATGCGTCTCGCCGCCGATCGTGACCTGGCGCTCCTGCATCGCCTCGAGGAGCGCCGACTGCACCTTCGCGGGTGCGCGGTTGATCTCGTCGGCGAGCACGATGTTCGTGAAGACCGGTCCCTTCTTCACCACGAAGTCGCCGGTCGCCGGCCGGTAGACGAGCGTGCCGACGAGATCGGCGGGCAGCAGGTCGGGCGTGAACTGGATGCGTTGGAACTGCGTCTCCATGCCTTGCGCGAGCGCCGCGACCGCGGTCGTCTTCGCGAGGCCGGGCACGCCCTCGATGAGGATGTGGCCGTTGGCGAGGAGTCCGAGCAGGAGCCCGTGGACCAGTTCCTCCTGTCCGACGATCACGCGGTGGATCTCCTCCTGCAGTTGCCGGAACGGGCGGCTCTTCTCCGCCACTTCGCGCTCGATCGCGCCGATGTCCTTGGATGGGGTCGTCATGGCTCTGGGTTTCGCTGGGTCGCTGACTGGTCGGATTCGGGTTGCCGGGGATGGATCTTCTGAACAGGTCTCGGGTGCGCGGAACTCGCCATCGCCCCCGCCCGAGTGGCAGAGGTGGTATACCGCGTGACGCAGACGGGATGCGCACGGATGCACGCAGGGCGTGCACCCGTCCGAACCACTCCCGTGGCCGGAGGTTCGATGTCGGGTTCACAGGGTACTTCGATGGGCGCGGGTGCGGGTTCGACGGTTTCCCCGGTCGGTGGCGGCTCGGCCTCGCCGGCGGGTGGTCCGACTCCCGGCACCACGGTCGCCTGGATCGGGACCGGAATCATGGGTCGCTCGATGGCGGGACATCTCCTGCGGGCGGGCTGCAAGGTGGTGGTGCACACGCGGACGCGCGCAAAGGCGGAGCCACTGCTGGCGGACGGCGCCGTCTGGGCCGAGTCGCCCTCCGCGGCGGCGGCCTCGGCCGAGTTCGTCTGCCTGAACGTGGGACTGCCCGATGAACTCGAGGCGGTTGCCTTCGGTCCGGGGGGAATCTTCGAGTCGTTGCGCGCAGGGAGCATCGTCATCGACTTCGGAACCTCGCGTCCGTCGGCGGCGCGCCGCATCGCGGTGCGCGCCGCCGAGTGCGGAGCGGCCGCGCTCGATGCGCCGGTCTCGGGCGGCGACGTCGGCGCCCGCAACGCGGCGCTCTCGATCATGGTGGGTGGCGACGATGCGGCGTTTACCCGCGCGGAACCGCTGCTCGCTCGACTCGGGAAGACGATCGTCCACCACGGTGCCGCCGGGAGCGGCCAGCGCGTCAAGATCGTGAACCAGGTGCTCGTCGCCGCGAACACGCTCGGCATGTGCGAGGCGCTGCACTTCGGAGCCTCCGCCGGCCTCGACCCGCAGCGCGTGCTGGCGTCGGTGGGCGGGGGAGCGGCGGCGTCCTGGTCGATCTCGATGCTCGCGCCGCGCGTGATCGGCGGCGACTTCGAGCCCGGCTTCATCGTCGAGCACATGCTGAAGGACCTCCGGATCGCGCGGGACGAGGCGGGAGAGCTCGGTCTGTCGCTTCCCCTCGTCGATCTCTGCGTCGCGCGCTACGAGGCGCTCGTGGCGGCGGGATTCGGCCGGAAGGGCACCCAGGGGCTGTATCTCCTCTACCGGGACGGCCAGCCGTGAGGCGCGGATGGCCGATAAGCGACCGATGCTGCGAACCCGTTGCCGTAGGCGGCGGGTTCGTGTACATTCCCCGACTCTTCAAAGCGAGCCAGTCATGAGCACGATCCCAACCACCGGCACTGTGACCTTCACCATCAAGTCTGTCCCCCTGACCGATGGTGGGTTCCGCACCGTCGAGCGCCTGATGCGCCTCGAGCGGGGCGCCCAGCGTGTGCTCAAGAAACTGCAGCACAAGCGCGTCACCCAGCTCAACGAGTGGCGCCCCCGCGCCGGTCGCGAGTGGCTTGTGCGCGCCCGCTGCACGCGCCTCGTGCGCGTTGCCGCCGGTGAGAAGTTCACCATCCAGGTGACCCCGCAGCTTGCGAAGGACATCGCAAGCGTGGCGAAGCACCTCGACTTCAAGCCGGTGAAGTGACGCGCGCCACCTGACGGTCGAGCGCGACGCGGGGTTCCCCTCGTCCAACGCGCAGGCCGGATGTGCGAACGAATCAACACGACGACGCGCGGCCCAGTGGGCCGCGCGTCGTTCCGTTACTTCATTGCTTCGTTGCTTCATTGCGCCGGTCCTCCCGTTCGCCGCGGTTCCTTCCGTCGCCGCGGCAGTGCGGTGGCTCGGGGGCTCGCCCGACTCCTTCGCGGATTCACGGTTGCTTCGGCGCGATCCTCTTCGCAAGCGCCTGTCGGTTGCCGATCGCGTGCAGCAGGAAGCGCCGCGCGGCCGCACCCTCACCGATCGTGAAGACCGTCGCGGCTGGTGCGCCGACTGCGGAATGCAGCATGGCGCGCGACGTTCGTTTCGTGTCCCCGTCGCCTGCCGTGTGTTCGGCCACGATCGCGTACGTGCAGCGGCCGGCGTCGCAGTCGGGCGCGATCTCGATCCTCCACCGATCGCTGTCGTTGCCGATCTCGATGCTTGCCGGCTCGGTCGGCTGCGCGAGGATCGACGGTCGGCTCACGACTTCACCGGGAAGGTCGGACTTCCGATCGTACTCCTCCGCTCCGGCGGCGATCAGCCTTCGCTCGATGGCCGGGTCGAGGTCGTTCGGAAGCGTTCGCAGCGTGATCGTCCAGAGCACCGGTTCGATCGGCACGGCCGCACGGAACTCCTCGAGCGTGCGTTCGACGAGAAGGTGCGTGGCCGGGGTGGCGGTCACGATGAGCAGCTCGCCGACGATCGACTCGTGCGCGAGATCGCCGCCGTTCGCGGTCCAGTCGTCGGGAATCACCGACTGGTAGAGGAGATCCGCGAAGACCTCATCCCCGAGGAGCTGCATCGGCTCTCCCTGTGCGCCACCCGTGACGGTCGTGAGCGCGCGCAGGAGGTCGCCGATGCGATAGATGCGCTTCGCGCGCAGTGCGCGCAGGCCATCGGTGTCGGTGAACACGAGCACGCCCGATGCCACGTCGAGCCGCACGCTGTCGAGTCCTTCGCCAAGGCTGCGAACCGCCGCATCGAGCGCCGCCCGGGGAGTCTTCGGCGTGCAGGTCACGGACTTCAGCTTCCAGCCGCCGCCGTCGGAAAGCACGTGACGGTCGGGCAGCACGCGCAGACCGGTCTCCTTGGCCACGCGCTCGAGGACTTCCGAGACGGGCGCGTCCTCGAACGTGGGAGGTTCGTCGAACGCGCGTTCGAGCCGGCGCAGGATCTCGAGGTCGGCCTCGAGACCTGGGTCGGGCTCGGGGAGATTCGGGACTTCCTGCATCTCCTCGGCAGCTGCTTCGGGTTGCTTCGCGGGTGCTGCCTGTCGGGCGTGGCACGGTGCGACGAGGCCGAGCGAGAGAAGCAAGGCCGCCGTGCGGGCTGCGGTCGAATCGAGCAAGCGATGCATGGGGAGACTCCGCCTCTTCTACGCGCCGCGCGACTGCAGCGTTTCGTGGATCGGTACGACGAGATGGGGGATGACGCGATTCTCCGCGAGATGCTCGGCATGACCGACCACCGCACCGAAGGCGGCCTTGAGCTCCTCGAGCGACGCGAGCGGGCCGTACTTCCGCACGGTCAGGAAGACCGAGATCGGATCGCCGCCGCGTTCGCCGGCGACGGGCATGCGCGGCTTGGTGCGCACCTCGAAGGCCGCCTGCAGGTCGCCCTTCTCGCCGAGCGAGATCGCAAGTCCGGGCTGCGCGTCGAGCACGCGCTCGAAGCCGGCATCCACGAGGCCTGCGAACGGCGTGTTGGCGAGCAGCGCGTCGAACACCACCGCGTCGCGGTCGTGCTCGGTCTCGAAATCGAAGCCAAACACGACCTCCAGCATGTCGATGTCGAGCGGCGAGATCGAGAGGAAGTAGGGCGCGATCTCGAGCAGCACCTTGTGGAAGTTGTAGGCGTCGGCGAGCGTGGCCGGGTTCACGTGGCCCGAGCGGATCGAGGTCTGTCGGAGCGCCGCCCACTGCCACTCGCGTTCGCCGCTGTCGGACTCGAGCGCGACCTCGCCCTCGTAGCGCTGGAAGTGGGCGAGCCGGGGGAACGCGCGGCGCAGGCGGTCGAAGAGGTCGAGCACCGTCTCGCGGCGCTCCGGAAGATCGAGCTTGAGCCCGAGCTTCTGGTTCACGAAGAAGTCGCTGCAGAAGGCGGAGAAGGTCGACATCGCGCGTGCATTGTGCCGTCCCCGCGTGCGTCGCGGAGGCCGGGAGCGGCTACGGCGCGAGAATCCACTCGAGAATGCCCGGGGTGTCGGCGAGCGAGTCGACCGCGAGGTCGGCGCCCGCGTCACGCAGCTGCGCGGCCGAGTAGGGACCCGTGGCCACGCCGATCGCGCGGCAGCCGTGGGCCTTGGCGCAGTCGACGTCGAGGGGCGTGTCGCCGATGATCGTCACCCGCGCGGCGTCGAACGCACGCCCGTGGTGGCTGGTCGCGCGGGCGATCGCGACCGGCGTGAGGTGCCGTCGCGAAGGTCCGTCGGCGCCGAAGGCCCCGAAGGGGAAGAGGCGGATGTCGTAGCCGGCCGCGCGGATCTTGACCTGCGCCGTCTCCTCGTAGTTCCCCGTGAGCAGCCCGACCGCGGCGCCCTTCTCCGCGAGGGTGGCCGCGAGCGCGGCCGCGCCCGGCATCTGGCGGATGCGATCCGGAGTGAGCGAGCGGTCGAGCTCGGCGTGGTAGGTCGCGCGGAAGCGGGCATGATCCTCGTCGTGATGCGGGAGCCCGTGGGTCTCCATCATGCGGCGGAAGAGGAGTCCGTCGAGCGCGCCCGCGATCTCGACGCCTTCGAACGAGAAGCCGCGCTCGCCGTGCAGGGCCGTGAAGGCGCGCAGCATCGCGGCGACGCCCACACCCTCCGTGCGGAGCAGCGTGCCGTCGATGTCGAAGAGGACCAGATGCGCCGCCGCCATCCGTCAGCCGGCCTTCGCGGCTGCCGTGGAAGGCGCCGAGGCGCCGACCGCAGCGACGATCTTGCTCGCGGCGTCGGTGAGGTCGGTCGCGGCCTGCATGCCGGGGATCTCCTTGGACGCGTCCGCGAGGATCTGCCGCGCGGCGGCGACGTTGGTGCCCTCGAGGCGCACGACGAGCGGCACCTTGAAGCCGACGGTCTTCGCGCTCGACACGATGGCGCGCGCGATCTTGTCGCACTGCATGATGCCGCCGAAGATGTTGACGAGGATGCCCTTCACGTTCGGATCGCCGAGGATGATGCGGAAGGCCTCGGTCACGGCCTCCTCGCTCGCGCTCCCGCCGACGTCGAGGAAGTTCGCGGGTTCGCCGCCGTGGAGCTTGACGATGTCCATGGTGGCCATCGCGAGGCCGGCGCCGTTCACGAGGCAGCCGATGTTGCCATCGAGCGCGACGTAGGAGAGGCCGAACTCGTGCGCGCGGATCTCGGCGGGGTTCTCCTCGTACGGATCGAACAGCTTCTCGACCGCGGGCTGGCGGAAGAGCGCGTTGTCATCGAACTGGAACTTCGCGTCGAGCGCGAGCACGCGCCCGTCGGGGTTCTTCTCGTCGGGCGGCGTGACGACGAGCGGGTTGATCTCGACGAGGCTCGCGTCCTTCTCGCGGAAGACCTTCGCGATCTTCATCATGATGTCGGCGGCCTGGCCGACCTGCTTGCCCTTGAAGCCGAGGTCGAACGCGAGCTCGCGCGCCTGGAAGCCCTGCAGCCCGAGGATCGGATGGAGCGGCACCTTCTTGATCGCTGCCGGGTTCTTCTCGGCGACCACCTCGATCTCGACGCCGCCCTCGGCGCTCGCGATCAGCGTGGCGGTGCGGCGCGCGCGGTCGACGGTGATCGCGAGGTAGTACTCCTTCGCGATCGCCTCGGCGGCCGCGATGAGGAGCTTGCGGACCACGAGCCCTTCCGGACCGGTCTGGTAGGAGACCATCTTGTTCGTGAGCATGAACGTCGCGGCGGCCTCGGCGTCCTTCAGGTTCGAGACGAGCTTGACGAAGCCCGCCTTGCCGCGGCCGCCGGCGTGGACCTGGCCCTTGATGACGATCTCCTTGATGCCGGCGTCGAAGAGCCTCTTCGCCTCGGCGACCGCGGTGGGAACGTCGCCGGCGACGGCGAAGGCTGGGACGGCGACGCCCGCCTCGGCGAGCAGCTGACGGGCCTGGTACTCGTGGATCTTCATGGGGGCGGAGAGAATATCAGGCGCGGCAGGGGCTGTTTCGGGGGCACCGGGACCGTGTATAGTGTCTGGCCCCGCTGGACAGGTGCCCGAGAGGCCGAAGGGGACGGTTTGCTAAACCGTTGTACGGGGAATTCCCTGTACCGAGGGTTCGAATCCCTCCCTGTCCGCTTCGAACCGCGGCGTGGCACGCGACCTTCGGTCGCGGGGCACGCCGCGGTTCTCGCGTCAGTGAGAGTTTCATGCGGCCCCATGGGCCGCATGAAACGGATCCGCGGCCTGTGGCCGCGTCTCCGGATCCCGGACTCCGGGCGCTCGAGGTTGGTCGAAGATCGGGGAGCGGTGGGACCGCGCCCGGAGTTTCGTATCCCTCGCGCGTGGTCGACGTCGACGGAAGGGCGTGGTTGCTGCGTCAGTCGCCCGCGCAGCTCCCGTTCAATCGGCGCCGACGGGCTTTCCGGACGCTACGCTCCGGACCTCCGTGTCGCTCTATCCCGCACACTTCCTTGGGCCGGAAAGTCCGCTCGCGCGTCGCATCGCGGGCTTCGAGTCGCGCCCCGAGCAACTCCGCATGGCCGAGGCCGTCGAGGCGAACCTCGAGTCGAAGGGGCGGCTCCTCGTCGAGGCGGGAACGGGCGTCGGCAAGAGCTTCGGCTACCTCGTGCCTGCGATCCGTCGCATCCTCGAGCGGCGCGAGCGCGTGGTCGTCTGCACGCACACGATCTCGCTCCAGGAGCAGATCTTCGAGAAGGATGTCCCGCTCCTCAAGGCGGTGATTCCCGATGAGTTCACCACCGTGCTCTGCAAGGGCCGCGCGAACTACGTCTCGCTGCGGCGCCTGCGCATCGCCAGCGAGAAGAAGTCGAAGATCTGCCACAGCGAGGAGGAGGAGCACTCGCTCGACCTGATCGAGGACTGGGCCTACGACACGGACGACGGATCGCTCGCGACGCTGCCGCAGCTCCCGCGGCGAAGCGTGTGGGAGCACGTCGAGAGCGATGCCGGCAACTGCATGGGCCGGCGCTGTCCGAACTACGACAAGTGCTTCTACCAGTCGGCGCGTCGCCGCATGGAGAACGCCGATCTCCTCATCTGCAATCACGCGCTCTTCTTCAGCGACCTCGCGCTCCGGTCGAAGGGTGCGGGCTTCCTGCCCGCGTACGACCACGTCATCTTCGACGAGGCGCACCATCTCGAGGATGTCGCCAGCGGCCACTTCGGGATCCGCGTCTCCGAATCGCGCGCGAAGCATGTCCTGCGCACCCTCTACAACGCGACGAACGGCCGCGGAACCCTTGCCGGCATCGAGGCGTCGGTGGCGGGGGGATCAGGCCTGCCGACCGAGGAGGTCGACGCGGTGATCCGCGCCGCGCTCGACGCGCAGGCGGCCGCGGAGAGTTTCTTCGACGGCGTCTGGCGCGCAGGCGAGTCCGGTGCCGGTGCGATCGGGCCGAGCGGGCGCGTGGCGGGGCCCGACGCGTTCCCGAATCCGCTGTCGCCTGTGCTCGGCGACCTCGCGACGAGCCTCAAACTCCTGCGCGAGCGTTCGACCGACGAGTCGCTGCAGTTCGACCTCGGCAGCGCCGCCCAGCGCGTGGCCGATCTCGCCGCCGAGATCGACCTCTTCATCGGGCAGGGCGTCGAGGGATGCGTCTACTGGGTCGAGCGCGGTCGTCAGGGCTACGGCTCGAATCGTCCGCTCATCACGCTGTCGTGCGCGACGGTCGATGTCGGGCCGGTGCTGCGCGACCGGCTCTTCTCGATGCCAATCTCGATCACGATGACGAGCGCCACGCTTGCCGCAAGCGGCAGGGATTTCTCGCACATCGTCGGGCGTCTTGGCGCCGATGGCGCGAACACGCTCGCGCTCGGGAGCCCGTTCGACTACGCGAGCCAGATGCGCGTGATGATCGACCGCTCGATGCCGACGCCGGATGCGCCCGAGGCGAATCGCGAGCTGGTTCCCCGCATCCTGCGCAACATCGAGGAGACGGGCGGCGGCGCGTTCGTCCTCTTCACCAGTTTCCGCGCGCTGCGCGAGGTCGCCGAGCGCTGCGCGCCGGTGCTGCGCTCCGCCGGCTACCCCGTCTTCATCCACGGCGAGGACGGCGAGCGGTCGCAGCTTCTCAAGCGGTTCCGCGAGCACGATCACTCGGTGCTCTTCGGTACGGCCAGTTTCTGGGAAGGCGTCGACGTCCGCGGCCGTGCGCTGCGCAACGTCATCATCACGAAGCTACCGTTCGATGTCCCGGATCATCCGCTGATCCAGGCGCGCCACGAGAAGATCGAGGCCGCCGGTGGCAACGCCTTCCGCGACGACCAGCTCCCGCGCGCGGTGCTGCGCTTCAAGCAGGGCATCGGGCGCCTGATCCGCAGCGCCGAGGACTCGGGCCGGATCGTGATCCTCGATCCGCGCATCCTGACGAAGTTCTACGGAAAGCGTTTCCTCGGTGCGCTGCCCGACGGCGTCGAGCCGGAGCATGTCGGAGTTTGAGCGGTCGCGACGTGTTTGAGCGCTCGCGACTCGCGTCGCGCTGAAACGAGCTTTGCTCGGTTCAGGAGCGACGCTTTCGCTCGCTTTGGCGTCGAATGTGCCAGAGGGAGCCGCCGAAGCGGCGACCGCCT
>JAJTGL010000020.1:0-6128 GCA_021297795.1 Planctomycetaceae bacterium | reverse complement strand
TGGCGTCGAATGTGCCAGAGGGAGCCGCCGAAGCGGCGACCGCCTTCATGACGAGCGCTCGCGACTCGCGTCGCGCTGAAACGAGCTTTGCTCGGTTCAGGAGCGACGCTTTCGTTCGCTCTGGAGTTGATTGCGCCAGAGCGAGCCGCCGCAGCGGCGACCGCCTTCATCACGAGCGCTCGCGACTCGCGGGCTGCTGCCGTTTCGCTTCAGGTGCCCGCTTTCGCCCGCTGTGGCGTGGATCACGCCCGCGCGGCTCGTCGCCGACGCGACCACTCGAGGATCGTCGTCAGCACGATGCACGCGACGTACATGCATGCCACGCTTCCGACCGCCATCGCGATGCCGAGCGAGCGCATGCCGCGGTGCTCGGCGAACACCAGCGCACCGAAGCCGATCGCGGTGGTGAGCGCGGTGAATGCAACGGCGCGGATCGTCGGCGCGGCATCGCCCGGATCGTCGCGGTAGCGATGGATGATGTGGATCGCGCTGTCGATTCCAAGGCCCACAAGCATCGGGATCGCGAAGAAGTTGGCGAGATTGAGATGCGAGCCGAGGATCGGCAACAGTCCGATCGTCATGCCGACGCCGGCGACGACCGTCGCGGTCGCAAGGAGCGCAGGCATCAACGCGCGAAACGAGATCGCCGCGATGATCGTGACCGCGATCACGGCCCAAAGGCTCGTTTCGATGAAGGCGTCGCGCATATCGCGGATCGACTCAAGTTGCGTGACGGGGACGCCCGTCGCGCTCGGATCGACCGCGCGCACGGCATCGACGAATCGGGCGAGCGGTTCTTCCTCCCACGCATCTTCCTTCGGGAGGTAGCGCACCATGAAGACGCCGTTCGGCGAGATGGTGCGCGGCGCGATCGCCTCGGGCAGCACATCGCGCATGGGGAGCGACGCGCCCTGCCAGATCAGCCACGCCGCGCGCACGGCGGCGGGGGCGTCCGGCGACGGCATCTGGTCGCCGAGGTCCGCTCCCGCCCCCGCGACCTTCGCGCGCAGCGCGGCGCGTTCGGCCGTCTCGCGCGGGATCACGTCGAGGATCGACTCGGTGCGCAGGATCTCGGGACGATCCTTGGCACGGGCATGGAACGCTGCGACCTCGTCGATGGTCGTCGCCTGCGACGCAGCAAACCACGACGCGCTCGCGCTGTCCGCGAAGATGCGACGCTCCCATTGCACGCTCTCAAGCTGAGGCGATTGCAGTTCGAGGAGGTTCGACTCGAACCGAAGGCCCGCGGGGATGAAGAGGAGGCACGCGATGATCGGCACGCACGCGGTTGCGATCTGCACTCGGAACGGGGCTCGCTCCTTCCCGGCGGCGGGGTCGGGTTCGGCAACAACGGTCGCGGCGGTCGTCGGTTTCGAGGCTTCACCGCCATCGAGCAGGACGAGAAGCGCCGGCAGCACCGTCACCATCGCGAGTGCGCAGAGGATGAGCCCGGCGCCCGCGATCACGCCGAGTTCGCGCAGCCCGCCGAAGTCGGTGAAGATCGCGCCGAGGAACACCGCCGCCGAACCCGCGGCTCCCGCGAGCGTGCCGGGCCCGACGTGTCGGATCGCGAGCGCCGTCGCCTCGCGCGCGTCGTGCGTCTTGCGGAACTCGCCGTACCGGCTCACGACATGGACGCCGTAGTCGAGCCCTGCGCCGACGAGGACGAGCATGAACACGGTCGACAGGAGATTGAGATGCCCGACGAGAAGCGTGGCCGCGCCGTAGGTCCAGCCCGTCGCGATCGCGAAGGCGAGTACGGCGAGAAGCGGCCGTCGCACGCCGCGAAAGACCGCGATGAAGAGCACGGTGATGATCGCAAGGGAGATCGCGCTCGCGACCGCCATGTCGCGGTTCGCGGTCGCCATCTCGTCGTGCTGGAGCACGGGCTTTCCGGTGACGCCGATCTCGACCGTCGGGTGCTCGGCGCGCACGGCATCGACCGCCGCGCGGATCGCGGCGATCGGCTCGCCGACCGGGTCGAGCAGCGAGAAGTCCTTGACGGGCATCGCCTCGACGAAGAGGAGCTTGCCGCCCGGGGCGCGGAGGTACTCGCGCGGCCGTGTCGCCGAGAGCGCGGCGACGACCACGGGATGCGCGGCGACGTTGCCGCGCGCGACATCGGCGATCGCATCGGCCTCGGCCGCCATCGCCTTCAGCTCGGCGTCGCTTGCGGCCCATGACGCGAGCCGCCACTGTTCATCGGGCGCGATCCACGCCGACCAGCTCCGGACAAACTTCTCGTCAAGGACCTCGAGCTTCGCAGCCAGCGCGTCGACCGCAGCCTCGGCGGCCTTGGTGCGATCCGGGGTGTCGCCCTTCGCATCCACCGCGATCACCACGCCCTCGAGGTCGCCGAACTCCTTCTGCCACGCGCGGTACTCCTGCATGAAGGGCCGCTCGGGCGCGATGAGCGAGTCGGTGTCGCTGTCGAGCGCGAGGTGGAACATCCCGAGCCATGCGCCCAGGATGGCGAGCACGGCGGCGGTGGCGACCGTCGACCGCGGCCATGACGTCACCCATTGCGCCAGTCGGCGCGTCACGGCGCGCCGGCTCCCGCCGCGGCGTCGGTCGATCCGGCCGCGCCATGGATCGATTCCGCTGCGCCATGGATCGATTCCGCCGCGCCACGCCGCCCACCGAACAGTGCGTTCTTTCCAAGACGCGCAAGGAGCCCGACGGTCGCGGTGGGTTTGTGGAGTCCGACCATCACCGCCTCGAAGGCGCGCAGGAACCAGCGCACGTCGTCTTCCGAGAGGACGAGCGGCGGGATCAGCTTCACGACATCCTGGTTGTGACCCGCGACCTGGCAGAGGATGCGGTGATCCTCCATGAGCGGCACCACCACGGCCTGCGCGAACAGGTTCTTGTCCATCGCGTGCGTGGCCGCCCAGTTCGCCTTCAGGAGCAGCGACTTCGGCGCGCCGAACTCGATGCCGATCATCAGTCCGCGCTGACGGACCTCGTGGATCATCTCGAATCTCGGCTTCATCGCGAGGATTCCGTCGCGGATCATCGCGCCCATGCGGCGCGCGTTGTCGGCGGCGTTGGTCTCGTCGTACGCGGCAAGCGCGGCGAGCCCCGCGGTCATCGCCATCGCGCCCTGATGGAAGGTCGACGAGTGCACGATCGCGCGGTCGAGCGAGGTGAAGACCTTCTTCCAGACCTCGCCCTTGACGAGCACGGCACCGACGGGGACGTAGCCACCCGAGAGCGCCTTCGACAGGATCACCATGTCGGGCTCGACCGGGCCCTTGGCGTCATCTTCCTGATCGATCGCGAGGAATGACCCCGTGCGGCCAATCCCCGTCTGCACTTCGTCGGCGACGAAGAGCGCGCCATGCCGGTGGCAGAGCCGCGCGGCCTCGGCGAGATAGCCGGGTGCGTGGATGTTGACGCCCTTGCCCTGGATCGGTTCGATCACGAAGGCCGCGACGTCGCCGCGCGCCAGTTCGCGCTCGAGCGCGGCGAGGTCGTTGAAGGCGACCTGACGGCACTCGGGGAGGAACGGCGCGAATCCCTGACGGAAGCTGTCGCAGCCGTTGAGCGACACCGACCCGGACGAGAGCCCGTGAAAGGCCTTGGGCGCGTGCAGGAGCGCCGGGCGGCCGGTCGCGCACTTCGCGAACTTGATCGCGGCCTCGACGCCCTCGGTGCCCGAGTTCGTGAAGAAGACGTAGTCGAGCCCGCGACCGATGCGGCGCTTCAGTTCCTCGGCGAGGAGGCCCGAGAGAAGCGGGGCCTCGAACTGCACCATGGTCGGCAGATCGAGCGCGAGGTAGTCGGCGAGCGCCTTCTTGATGGTCGGATGGTTGCGTCCGAAGTTGCAGACCGCGTAGCCACCGAGGCAGTCGAGGTAGCGGTTGCCGGCCGCGTCGAAGAGGTAGGGGCCCTCGGCGCGGGTGTACTCGTGGTCGTAGCCGATCGTCTTGAGGACGGTCGCGAAGCGCGGGTTGACGTGCGCCGCGTGGAGTTCGGAGTTTCGCCCAGCGTGGCGGGCGACCAGGGCCCGCAGGTCAAAGGATCCGGAGGGCGTCGCCCCGGTCGCGGGCATCGTTCCCGCCGCGGGCGCCACGGAGGCGCGTGGATCCGGCTTGGACTCGGAAGGGGACCCGTCGGGATGGTGGGACTTGAAATCGAGGGTCACGATATTTCACCCGATTTTGGCGCGGGCTGGCCAACCGCTGAGAGATCGCGTGGCGTGGCGCGGAGTCTACCGCCCGGCTGTACGGGTAGGCCCGATTCCTCGGGCACCAAACCGAGAATCGGCCGAGAACCGCAGGCCGAGTCTTGCCTCCCCCCCGAACTGCGGTAGGTTCCTCGAAGCCACGTCCCGCTCCGAAGTTCCGACAAATGAGGTGTTTGATGAAGATGTACGGAAAAATCAGCTCGCTGATCGCGTCTGCGGGCGTTGCGACGTCGCTGATCGCTTCTTCTGCGTCCGCCACCGAATCGATCGCGCGCACGTGGAACGAGCAGTTGCTCACCTCGATCCGCAACGACCTCGCGCGGCCGCCGATCCAGGCCCGCAACCTCTTCCACGTGTCGGTCGCCATGTATGACGCCTGGGCGGCCTACGAGCTCGACCAGCAGTCGTACTTCTTCAACGAGAAGATCTCGGCCAACGACATCGACGCGGCGCGGCGCGAGTCGATCTCGTACGCGGCGTACCGCATGATGAAGCACCGCTTCGCGGTGAGCCCGAACTACGCGGCCACGATCAGCCCGGCGCTCGACGCGCGCATGGCCGTGCTCGGCTACGACACGAGCATCACGACGACCGTGGGCAACACGCCAGCGGCCGTCGGCAACCGCATCGCCGCGCTCGTGATCCAGCAGACCTACAACGACGGCGCGCGCGAGCAGTTCAACTACGCGAAAGATCCGACGACGTACATCGACGTGAACCAGCCGCTCGTCGTGGCGCTGCCGTTCAACCCGACCGTCAGCGATCCGAGCCGCTACCAGCCGCTCTCGCTGAGCTTCTTCGTCGATCAGAACGGCAACATCATCCCCGGCGGCTTCCCGCCGAAGATCGCGCCGTTCTGGGGCTTCGTGACGCCCTTCGGCCTTGAGCCGAGCGACATGGACCCGACGCGGCCCGGCGTCTACTTCAACCCGGCGCCCGCTCCGATGCTCAACGGCTGGCAGGACGCGACCTACCGCGACGGCCACGAGCAGGTCGTGGTGAAGTCGGCCTGGCTGACGCCGGACGATGGTGCGACGATCGACATCTCGCCCGCGTCGATGGGCAACAACCCGCTCGGCGCCGACACGGGCACCGGACGCGCGCTCAATCCGGCCACCGGTCTTCCCTACGCGCCGAACGTCGTGAAGCGCGGCGACTGGGCGCGCTGCCTCGCCGAGTTCTGGGCGGACGGCCCGACCTCGTCCACGCCGCCCGGGCACTGGAACGAGATCGCGAACGTCGTGAGCTCGCACCCGGGCTTCGAGCGTCGCTGGGGTGGCAAGGGCCCCGAACTCGACGAACTCGAGTGGGATGTGAAGGTGTACGTCGCGCTGAACGGCGCGCTGCATGACGCGGCGATCACCGCGTGGGGCCTGAAGGGCTACTACGACGCCGCGCGCCCGATCACCGCGATCCGCACGATGGTGCAGCGCGGCCAGTGCTCGGATCCAGCGCAGCCTTCCTACCACGTCGACGGCATCCACCTGATCCCGGACCATGTCGAACTGATCACCGCGGCGACCACCGCCCCCGGTCAGCGCCACGAGGAACTCGCGGGCTACGAAGGCCAGATCGCGGTCAAGTCGTGGCCGGGCGCGCCGGCGGTTCCGGCCACCCAGTACACCGGCGTCCAGTGGATGCTCGGGGGGTCGTGGGTTCCGTACCAGCGGCCGACCTTCGTCTCGCCGCCGTTCGCGGGCTACGTGTCGGGTCACTCGACCTACAGCCGCACCGCCGCCGAAGTCATGACGCGCATCACCGGCACCGAGTACTTCCCGGGCGGCATGGGCATCTTCACCTGCACGCAGAACCAGTTCCTCGTCTTCGAGGACGGTCCGTCGCAGACCTTCGACTTCCAGTGGGCGACGTACTACGACGCGGCCGACAACTCCGGTCAGTCGCGCATCCTCGGCGGCATCCACCCGTACTTCGACGACTA
>JAJTGL010000019.1 GCA_021297795.1 Planctomycetaceae bacterium | reverse complement strand
AAGTTCGGCGGCATGGGCACCACCGGCATGCGCACGGGGCCGAAGGAGTGAGCGTGCAGACGATGGCGCGCTTCCTCGTGCTCGCGGCCGAGCTCGCGGAGGTCGAGGGACGCAGGCTGCGGATCGAGGGCGCTTTCTTCGCCTGGCGGCTCCTTCGCGGCGTGGCGCTCGCGATGGTGACCGCCGCGCTTCTTCTCCTCGGAGCGATGCTGGTCCTCGGCGCGGTCTACATTCGGCTCGAACCTGAGGTCGGCGCCGCGGGCGCCGCGCTCGCCACGGCGGCGATCGCCTTCATCGGCGCGGGCCTCCTCGCGTGGACCACGCGTTCGCTGCTTGCGTCGGACGTCGGGAGCCGGGACGGTTCGACCTCTTCATGAGCGCCGGACCGCGCACGCACCCGGCGCGTCGACAACCTCGTCACCAGCGCTCGAACCTGCGCGCGTCGATCTCCGCGATCGGCGTGCGCAGGTCGGCGACGAGGATCCAGGCAAGGAGGAGGACGGGCGGCAGCATGCTCCAGTGCGCCGCGCGCGCAAAGCCGAATGCCGCGGAGCCGCTGCCGAAGACGAAGGCCCCGAAGATCGAGGCCAGGAGGAGGAGCCGCCACCGAGGGTTCGGCGCGACGTGTTCGGCCGCGTGTTCGGCCGCGTCGGAGTTCGCGTGGGAAGTCGCGGGGGGACCGGCCGCGCCCGCGACCTTTTCGTCCACACGCGCCAGTCGCTTCATCGCCTGCTGCACCGACTCGAGCCCGAGGTCGGTGAGGACGCCCGTGAGATGCGTCGTCCGCACCACGCCGCCCGAGATCCGCGTGATGGTCGCGTTCTGGAGGCCCATCGCCACCGACGCGACGATCACCATCCACCAGAGCATCGCACCCGACTCGATCCGCGCCGGATCGTGAAGCCGCACGAGATTCGCGAACACGACGAGAAGCAGGATCTCGAGGGCGGCCGGCGCCACGTAGATCGATCGAAGTCCACGCCATCGCGCGAATTCGGTCGCACACGCGGAGAGCACCGCGCCGAGGAAGAACGCGGCGAGCACGGCCGCCACGAAGCGCAGCAGCTCCCAGTCGCCCTCCGTCGCCGCCTGCCCGAGCTGACCTGCATGGCCGGTCACGTGGCTCGCGACGTGCCCGCAGACGAGCACCGCGATCGTGTTCGTGTAACCCGCCACCCACGCCAGCGAGATCGCAAGCCGAGCCTGCAGGATGGGAGAATGGGCGCGGGGTGACATGACGGCACGGATGTGAGGACCTCGATCCGGAGCGGCGATGCGATGCCGTTGGCATCATCGGCGCGATCGCCGACCGGGCTCCGGGGATTCGCCCCCAACGCGCCAATCGCACGAGGCGATCGCGTCCGGTACAAATCACGGATGAACTCGACGGATTCCTCTCGGGATTCCCCCCGCCGCGAGCCGACGCCAGCTCCCGCCCCCACCTCCACCCCTCCGTCACACGCCGAGCGCGACTACGTGCTCGGAACCCACGACGCCGAGATCGACCGACTTGCGTTCCAGCATTCGGTCTGGCGCGAGGAGGTGCATCGCGCGTGGCACGCCGCGGGCATCGGGCCGGGAGCCCGCGTGGCCGACGTCGGCTGCGGACCCGGGTTCGCTTCGGTTGACCTGGCGCGCCTGGTGGGCTCCACCGGCCGCGTCCATGCAATCGACCGGAGTCGCCGGTTCCTCGATGCACTCGCGAGCGCCTCGAAGGCCGCCGGCCATGCGTGGATCGAAACCCACGAGGCGGATCTGATGCAGGCGCCGCTCCCCGCACGCGACCTCGATGCCGTCTGGTGCCGATGGGTCGCCTGCTTCGTGCCGGACGTGCGGCGACTCGTCGATTCCGCCGCCGCCGCGCTTCGTCCGGGCGGGCGGTTCATCCTGCACGAGTACTTCGCCTACTCGAACTACGGCCTCATCCCCAGGCGCCCCGAGATCGCCGCGTTCGTCGAAGCGGTCTACGAGAGCTGGCGGGCCCAGGGCGGCGAACCGGATGCGGCGCTCGCGCTGCCCCGAACCCTCGTCGAGGCGGGCTTCGACCTCGTTTCCGCCCGCCCGATCGGCTTCGCGACCCGCCCGCACGAGCGAAACTGGCGCTGGCCGGCCGAGTTCGTGCGGACCAACGTTCCCCGGTTGGTCGAACTCGGGGTTCGCGATGCCTCGTGGGGGCATCGGGTGCTCGCTGCATTGGCCGAGAGCGAGCGCGATCCAGCCTCCATCTTCGTGACTCCGACAGTCATGGAGCTGATCGCGGTGAAGGTGCGATGATCGTCGATGCGAGGCCCGGGACTCGGACGGACATCGAGCCCGATTGGTCCCTTCGTCGATCTTCTTCACATGAACCATTTCCATCCATGCGTCGATTGATGTAGGCTCCCGCGTTCACGTTCACGCGGAGCCGTCGAGCCTGGTGCCTCGACCCTTCCACCTCGTGCGACGTGCGACGCGTGCGCAGGGTCCGACCCCACGGCAGGGACTGCGACGCGAAGACTCCGACCGCACGCCGCAGCGACAACCAACGCGAAGAATCAGACACGTGACTCCCGCCTCCACTCCGACCGTTCCGTTCATCTCGACCCACTCCGTGACCGTGCGCGATACCGCGCATGGCGCCGCGTTGTTCGCGACGCGCGCCTTCGCCCGCGGCGAACGCATCCTCCTCATCGAGGGTCGCACGCAGCGTTCGCCCACGCGCTACTCGATCCAACTCGATGCGAACGTGCACATCGAGGCCGATGGCGACCTTCCCGACGAGGAGATGCGCAGCCGTCATCCCTGGCGCTTCCTCAATCACGCGTGCGACCCGGTGGCGCGCGTGGCCGGCGACGCGCTGTACGCCCTGCGCGCGATCGCCGCGGGCGACGAGATCACCTTCGACTACACGACCACCGAGGCCGAGATGGCCGAACCGTTCGGATGCCTCTGCGGAAGCCCGCGCTGCGTCGGACGCGTGCAGGGATTCCTGCATCTCCCGCAGCGTGAGCAGTTCGCGCGACGGACGCATCTCGCGCCGCACATCCTGCGCCTCCTCGAGTCGATCGAGAAGAACGGCCTCGAGCGTGCAGCGGGCGCGAACCAGCCGCGCGCATGAACACGCCCCCGCGCACGGTGCTCGATCTCCTCGACCGTGCGCACCGTGCGGCGCCGGAGTCGATCGCGCTTGAGATCCCAGGCATCGCGCGTTGGACGTACGCTGAACTTGACGAGTCCTCGCGCCGTGCCGCGAGCGCCATCACCTCGTGCCTCGCGGACCTCCCGTCGCGCGACGCGGTGGTCGCGGTCGCGCTTCCCCGCAGCACCCCGTGGCTCTCTGCATCGCTCCTCGGCGCGATGCGCGCGGGAGCGGCCTACGTCGCGATCGATCCGGTCTTTCCGGCGAAGCAGGCCGCGGCCATCCTTGCGGACGCCGGCGCCGTGGCGCTGATCGCCGAGGATCCACGCGCCGCCGAGATCCTCGCCCACCTCGGCGTCGCGATCCCGGTCCTCCGACCGGATGCGCTCGCGGCGAGCCCCGCGGTCCGCGAGTTCGCGGCACCCGAACCCGACGCCCTCGCCTACGTCATCTACACCTCCGGTACGACGGGCGAACCGAAGGGCGTCGAGATCGAGCATCGCTCGATCCTCAACCTGATCGACGGTGACCGCGACGCATTCGGCCTCGGACCGGGCGACCGCGTGGCGCAGGGCTCGAGCGCGAGCTACGACTCGAGCGTCGAGGAGATGTGGATGGCGTGGTCGGTCGGCGCGACCGTCGTCACGATGGATGACGACACGGCGCGACTCGGCCCGGACCTCCTCCCATGGCTCGTGCGCGAGCGGATCACCGTGCTGTGTCCGCCGCCGACCCTGCTCCGCACGCTCGCGTGCGACGACCCGCAGCGCGACCTCCCCCACCTCCGCGTCCTCTATGTGGGCGGCGAGGCGCTCCCCGCCGACATCGCCGATCTCTGGTCGCGCGGCCGAAGGCTCGAGAATGGCTACGGACCGACCGAATGCACCGTGACGTGCCTGCGCTCGACCGTTCGTACCGGCGAGGCGGTGACGATCGGCCGCGCGATCCCCGGCTCCTTCGCCGCGGTGATCGACCCGGACGACCCAGCGCTTCGTGCAATCTCCGACGAAACGCAGGGCGAACTCGTCGTCGGCGGCGCGTCGCTCGCCCGCGGATACCGCGGCCGCCCCGAGACGACCGCCGCGCGCTTCGTCACGCATCCGACGCTCGGGCGCGTGTACCGCACCGGCGACCTCGTCCATCGCGACGCGCGCGGCGAGTTCCACTACCACGGTCGCATCGACGCGCAGGTGAAGTTGCGCGGATACCGCGTCGAACTCGGCGCGATCGAGGCGAAGCTTGCCGCGCAGCCGGGCATCCTCGAGGCTGCGGCGACGGTCGAGGACGCGGGAACGCCGCGCGCGCGTCTCGTCGCGTTCGTGGTCGCACGCGAGGGTGCGGCGATCGAACCCGACGCGCTGCGCGCCGCGCTCTCCACGGAGCTTCCGGCCTACATGGTGCCCGCCGTGATCGAGACGATCGACACGGTGCCGCGCAGCGTCGGCGGGAAGCTCGATCGCCGCCGGCTTCCACGGGCCGCCGGCGGCGACCGCGCGCTCGATGTCGGTGGCTCGCCGCCCGAGACCCCCACCGAGCGGGTCGTCGCCGCCGCGTTCTCCAGCGCGCTCGGCACGGACGGCGTGGTCCCGGTCGATGTCGATCTCTTCGAGGGCCTCGGGCTCGACTCGCTCACCATCGCGATCGCGATCTCGCGCCTCCGCGGCGACGTGAGCACCCGCGCCGCGACCGTACGGCTCGCCTATCAGCACCGCACGGTGCGCGCGATGGCGACCGAGATCGACGCCATGCGAGCTCGCGCGACGGAGGCCCCGACGAGCGACGGGAGCAGGCGCGCGCAAGGGCCATCGGGACTCCCGATCGAAGGCACCGCTCGACCCGTCGCGTTCACCCTCGTGCAGACGGCGTTCCTCGGCGCCCTCGTCCTCGCCTTCGCGCAGTTCCTGTGGATTCCAAGCCTCGGAACGCACATCGAGAGCGCGTGGATCGACGGACCGCTCGCGGTGCTCGCGGTGGCGATCACCGCCGGGGCCGCGGTGTTCGCGTACACGTTGCTCGCGGTCGTCGTCGGCGTCGGGGCGAAGTGGACGCTCATCGGCCGCTACCGTCCGATGCGCGTGCGCGCGTTCGGATGGTGGCACCTCCGCCACTGGATCGTGGTGCGGCTCGTCGCGCTGTCCCCATGGGAGATGCTCGAGTCGGTCGGCATCGCCCCGCATGCGCTGCGGCTTCTCGGCGCGCGCATCGGACGCAACGTGCACATCCATCGCGGCGTCCGGCTCACCGACGGCGGCTGGGATCTGCTCACGCTCGAGGACGACGCGACGATCGGGCAGGACGCGTGCCTGCGCACGGTCGAGCTCGAGGCGGGCACGCTCGTCGTCGGGCCGGTGACCGTGCGCCGAGGCGCAACGCTCGAGACGCGCGCGGGACTCTCGCCCGGCGCGGAACTGGGCGAAGGGAGCATCCTCCGCGCCCTGTCGAGCCTCGGACCCGGTCGCGTCGATGCACACGCGATCCTCGACGGGGTTCCCGCCGAGCGACTCACGAGCGCACCGCCGCCACCGGCCGTCTCTCGCCCGCCTGCGCCCGTGCTCCGCGCGGCGGTCGGATTGCTTCTCCTCGGCGCCATCGTTTCCGCACTGCTCATCCCGTGGGCGTTGGCCGCGCGACTGTTCGGCCTCGCACCCGACGCGAACGGCAACGCCCATCCGATCGGCGGGCTCTTCGCCGAAGGGTCGGTGTTTCCCACGGCCTCGGGGCTCCTCCGACTCGCCGCCGCCACCATCTGCGCCGGTGTCGCGACCGTCTTCATGCAGGCGCTCTGCGTACGGCTCCTCGGAAGCGCGCCGCGGGGCCCTTACGCGCTCGGCGGCGTCGCCAGCCTTCGGATGTCGCTCCAGTCGATGCTCGTCGAGGGCGCGGGCAAGTGGCTCTCCGGCACGATCATGTGGCCGATGTGGCTCAATCTCGCCGGCGCGCGCATCGGTCGCGGCTGCGAGATCTCGACCGTGACCGACGTCGTCCCATCGACCGTCGAGATCGGCCGCGAGACCTTCTTCGCCGACGGCATCTACCTTGGCGGCCCCACGCTGCACGCGGGTACCGCCACGATCGAGCCGGTGCGCCTCGAGGAATCGTGCTTCGTCGGCAACCACGCGGTGCTCCCGGCGGGCACGCGCATGGCGCGCGAGACGCTCGTCGGCATCTCCACGCGGGGTGACGGCCTTCCCGACGAGGCCGGCGCCTCGTGGTTCGGTCATCCGGTGTTCCGGCTGCCGAAGCGCGAGATCGTCGCGATGCCCCGCGAACTGACGCATGATCCGCCGCTCCTCCGTCGCGTCAACCGATGGGCGTGGGAGCTGGCGCGCTTCGCGCTGCCGATCGGGCCGGCGTTCGTCGCCCTCACGGCGTACCGGGTGCTCGAGCTTGCGCACGACCGTGTCGAGACGCTCGCCTTCCGCCTCGGCTGGCTGCCGGTCACGCTGCTCGCGTCGTGTGCGGCGCTTGCCGGCGCGGTGCTTGTCGCGAAGTGGCTGCTCGTCGCGCGCGTCAAGCCGGGCACGCACGCCCTCTGGAGCTGCTGGTGCAGCCGATGGGACTATCTCTACGTGATGTGGGGCATGTGGGCGTCGCTGCCGCTCGCGTTCCTCGAGGGGACGCTTCTCCTCGTCGTCTACCTTCGGCTCATGGGCTGTCGCATCGGGCGGCGCGCACTGCTCGGCAGCGGCTTTTCGCACGTCGTCGATCCCGACATGCTCCGTTTCGGCGACGACGTCACGGTGCAGGCGCTCTTCCAGGCGCACACCTTCGAGGACCGCGTGCTCAAGATCGACCACGTCGACATCGAGGATGGCGCCACGGTCGGCGCGAACACCGTACTGCTCTACGGTGCCCGGATCGGCCGCGGCGCGATCGTGGAACCGCACTCGGTGGTGATGAAGCGCGAGCTCCTCGTCGAGGAAACGCGCTACGAGGGCGTGCCGACGCAGCCGATCGGCGTGGCGACGCGGGCGTGAACCGACCGCTCAGGCATTCCGGAGACGCAGGCTGTTCGCAACGACCGTCACGCTCGAGAGCGCCATCGCCGCGCTTGCCGCGACCGGCGGGAGCAGCGTGCCCGTCCACGGGAAGAGCGCGCCCGCCGCGAGCGGGATGAGCACCGCGTTGTAGCCGAAGGCCCACGCGAGGTTCTGCCTGATCACGCGCAGGGTGGCGCGGGAGTGGCCGATCGCCGCGGGGAGCGGGGATCGCCGCGAGATCGTTGAAGACAAGGACGAGGTCCGCGCTTCCCTTCGCGACATCGGTGCCACCCGCCATCGCGATACCCGCGTCGGCCGCGGCAAGCGCGACCGCATCGTTGATCCCGTCGCCGACGAACGCGACCGGCGCACGCGCATGGATTTCGCGCACGAGTTCCGCCTTCGACGTCGGTGTCATGCCATGACGCACTCGCGCGGTCGGTATCGTCAGTTCGAACCCGACCCGCGCGACCGGCGCTGCAGCGTCGCCGCTCGCGATCCACTCCTCGATCCCTTGCTTCCGCAGCGTGGCGACCGCGGTGACCGCCGATGCGCGCAGCGAATCCTCAAGTTCGATCGTGCCTGCAAGCACGCCGTCGATCGCCACGCACGCCGACGCCTGCCCGTCGACATCGATCGCACTCCCGCTCCAGGCCAGCGCCGTGGAGTGCACCCACGAGGCGCGTCCGACCGCGACCGACGCGCGACGTCCACCAACCATCACGACACCGCGAACCCCTTCACCGGGAACCGCGACGAACTCCTCCGGCGCGCGGACAGCGAGGCCGAGCTCGCGGGCGTGCGCGACGATGCCGCGGGCCACGGGATGCTCGCTCGTCGATTCGACGCATGCCGCGGCCTCGAGCAGCGTCGGCACATCGCACCCGGCCGTCGGCACGACGCGGACGACTCGCGGCTCGCCCTGGGTGATGGTCCCGGTCTTGTCGAGGACGACCGCACGCACGCTCGCGAGCTTCTCGAAGGCCGCCGCGGTTCGGAAGAGGATCCCGCGCTGCGCGGCCCGTCCCGAGGCGACCATCACGGCCACCGGCGTCGCCAGTCCGAGCGCGCACGGGCACGCCACGACGAGCACGCTGACGAACGCCTCGAGCGCGCGCTCATGGCGCAGCGCGGCAGGCCAGTCCGACGGCGCGAGCACGAGCCACGCCGCGAGGGTCCCGAAGGCGACCAACAGGATCGCCGGAACGAACACCGCCGCCACTCGGTCGGCCGTACGCGCGATGCGCGCCTTGGTGGCCTGCGCCTCGTCGACCATCGCGACCACCCGCGCAAGCACGGTGTCGGCGGTCGTACGCGTCGCCACGACATCGAGTGCGCCGACCGTATTGAGCGTGCCCGCCGTGACGGCATCGCCCGCACGCCGGACGATCGGCATCGTCTCGCCGGTCAGCATCGACTCGTCGATCTCGCTCGAACCCACGATCACCGTTCCGTCGACCGGCACCCGTTCGCCTGGCCGGATCCGCACGCGCATGCCCGGCTCGATCTCCTCGGCGCCGACCGCGCGCTCGTGCTCGGCCCCTCCGAGGATCTCGACCACCCGCACCGTCGGCACCGCCAACGCGCCGAGCGCCCGCATCGCCTCGCCGGCCCTCTGCGTGGCGCGCGCCTCGAGCAGGCGACCGATCAGCACGAAGACGAGGATGATCGCCGCCGCCTCGAACCAGAGGTGCGGCGCGTGCTCGGCATGCGCGAAGTCTCCCGTGAGCAGCGTCCATGCGCTTGCCGCGAACGCGACGGTCGTCCCGAGCGAGACGAGCGTGTGCATGTCGGTTCCCATGGCGCGCAGGCGCGCGAAGGTCGCGCGATGGATCGGCCATCCGCACCAGAGGAAGACCGGGGTCGCGAGCGCGAACTGCGCCCACGCCGCGCCCTTTCCGGCAAGCCAGGGCACCGAGCCATGCGTCATGGCGATCGTGGCGAGCGGCAGCGACAGTGCGATGCCGACGACGACGCGCGTGCGAAGCGCACGGAGCTCATCGAGTTCGCGCTGCGCGCGCACGGCGGGATCGCGCGAGAGGTCGAGGGCAAAGCCTGCATCGCGCACGCGCTTGGCGAGGGCCGCAAGGTCCGTACGACCGCCATCGAATCGGATGCGCGCGCTGCGCGTTGCGAACGAGACATCCGCGGACACCACCGCGCCATCCGCGCGAAGCGCCTTCTCGACCTTCGACGCGCAGGCGGCGCAATGCATGCCGTCGACCGGAACGACGCGCACCGCCGGCGACGGCTCAGCCGTGGCAGGATCAACGGCGTTCGACCGACCTTGGGCAGCCGGCATGTCCATCACTTGACGAGCTGTTCGAGCCGCACCTTCACGGCCGCGCGCGGCATGTAGCCGGTCCACGAGTCGATGACCTCGCCGTCCTTCATCAGGAACAGCGCCGGGATGCCGCGCACCGCAAACGCGCTCGCGATCTCGGGCTCCGCGTCGACATCGACGAACCCGATGCGAACCTTCCCGGCAAGTTCAGGCGCCAGTGCGGCGAGTTCGGGCTTGAGCATCCGGCATGGCGGACACCACTCGGCCCAGAAATCGAGGAGTACGGGGGTCGTCCCGCGCACGACCTCGGCGTCGAAGTTCTCGCTGGTCACGTGGAAGGTGTTCGCGGCGTCGGCCATGATGGAATCCTCGCAGGAAGGCTGCAGGCGCGGGGTTCCTCGCTCGAACCGATCCGTTCGCTGCGGCCGTCGGTGATGGGAAGAGGCTCGTAGTCTTGCAGAAGGTTCGCCCGCGGACACCGGGAATCCCAAAGATGTCCAATAACGGCCGGTCGGCGGACCCGACCGCCCCCTGCTGGACGAGCCGGCGATCCCGGCGGCTTGCATGTCGGGCGGCGATTGGTACATTCTTCGATCCCCCCCGACCGGAAGGCCGGGGCGGACGTTTGCACATCCGCGCTCGGGCGAGCCCCGGGCGCTTCGAAGCCACGCCGACGAAGACATGCCGGCCGCGCGCAAGACAGTTCGCACGCGGCCCGGGAGCCTCCGGAGGCCAGAGACAGTGCCGAGAGAGGCACGTGAAAGGTTCTCGCGATGAAGAAGGAAACCCACCCCAAGTACTACCCCGACTGCAAGGTCATCTTCCGTGGCGAGGTCGTGATGACCGTCGGCGCGACGGTGCCCGAGATGAACGTCGAAATCTGGTCGGGTTCGCACCCCTTCTTCACGGGTCAGAAGACCTTCGTCGACACCCTCGGCCGCGTCGAGCGCTTCCAGAAGAAGTTCGCCGGCAGCTACTTCGACAAGAAGAAGAAGTGATCCGCGCGTGCGACCCGTCCGCGGGGCGCGCGTGTTCATCCAAGCGCTTTCCAGCGGCCGTCGCGATGCGACGGCCGCTGTCGTTGATGGTGCCTGGCACGTGCCAACCGGTGCCAGGCACTGCACGGCACGTGTCAGGCACCGGGACCGAAGCACCCAAGTCCCAACGCCACAGCGACTTCGCGGCACGCACTCGGGTGCACGGCACGTGCCAACCGGTGCCAGGCACTGCACGGCACGTGCCAGGCACCGGTCGTACCACACCCTCGGCCGCGTCGAGCGCTTCCAGAAGAAGTTTGCCGGCAGCTACTTCGACAAGAAGAAGAAGAAGAAGTGATCCGCGCGTGCGACCCGTTTGCGGGTTGCGCGTCTTCAGCAGCATGATCCAGCGGCCGTCGCGATGCGACGGCCGCTGTCTTTGAGGGTGCCTGGCACGTGCCAACCGGTGCCAGGCACCGCACGGCACGTGTCAGGCACCAGCACCTACGCCCCGAAGTCTCGAAGCCACAGTGACTTCGCGGCACGCAGTTCGGTGCACGGCACGTGCCAACCGGTGCCAGGCACTACACGGCACGTTCCAGGCACCGGTCGTACCATTTCGCGCGGCCGCTCCGCCACCGTTCCACCGTGTCTGCGCACCCCGCCAACTCCGTCTCCCCCGCCGCCCTTGCGATCGTGGCCGATCTCCTCCCGGAGAACCTCCGGCGCATCCTCTCCCAGCAGGTCGCCGAGGACGACGGCATCGCCGCACAACTCGAAGATCTCTCCGTCGCCTCCGACCACCGCAAATCGAGCGCGCTCTCGCGCCGCCGCGCCGTGCTTGCGCGCACACTCGAGCCCTACGCGGAACTCCTTCGAGCAGCGGGCGAACTTGTTGGCCTCGTCGAACTCCTTGCCTCCGGTGACGCCGACATGGCCGCGATGGCCCGCGCGGAAAAGCCCGAACTTGAGACACGCACACGCGAGCTCGCCGCGCGCATCGTCCGCGCGCTCGTCACCGGCGAAGAGGCGGGCATCGCCAGCTTCGTTCTTGAGGTCCGCATGGGCGTCGGCGGCGACGAGGCCGCGCTCTGGGCGGGCGAAGTCTTCGAGATGTACCGCGCCTACGCCGCCCGCCGAGGTTGGCGATGCGAAGTCGTCGAGACGAAGCCCGGCGACGCCGGCGGACTCACGCACGCGATCGCGACGGTCGAGGGTGACGGCGCGTTCGCCGCGCTCCAGTTCGAGGGCGGCACGCATCAGGTGAAGCGCGTACCCGCCACCGAGGCGCAGGGCCGCATTCACACGTCAACCGCGACCGTCGCGGTGATGCCCGAGCCCGAGGAGGTCGACGCCGCGCTCGACCCCGCCGAGGTGAAGGAGATGGTCACCACCGCGCAGGGGCCGGGCGGCCAGAATGTGAACAAGGTCGCGACCGCGGTGCACCTGATCCACCTGCCCACGGGCCTCGAGGTCCGCATGCAGGAGACGCGCTCGCAGGGGCAGAACCGCGAGAAAGCCTGGCGCCTCCTTCGCGCGCGCGTCTACGAGCAGCGCAAGCGCGAGGCCGATCTCAAGCGCAGCGCCGAGCGCCGCTCCATGATCGGCACCGGCGACCGCGCGGAAAAGATCCGAACCTATCGCTTCAAGGAAGGGATCGCCGTCGACCACCGCGTCGAACAGTCGTTCCCGCTGACAAAGCTCCTCGCCGGCGAACTCGACACGCTCGTCGACGCGCTTGCCGCGAAGGACCTCGCCGAGCGGCTCGCCGCGATGTGAACGCGGTCGACGCGAGTCCGGGGCGCTCCAGCCCTGCGCAGTTCGCCAGCTCATCCGGCCTCCCTCACGCCTCACGGCGTGCGTGCGGCGCGGAATCCGAGGCTGCTGGCCCAGCTGTCCGGCACGATCGAGTTCCGAAAGGACGATCGATGCGAGGACGCCGGGCTGATCCAAGCCCCGCCTCGGATCGACTTCCAGAAGCCGGTGGCCGGACCAGGTGGATCGATCGACGGGCTGGCCGCGTAGTAGCCGGCCGCGTACCAGTCGTTGACCCACTCCCACACGTTGCCCGACATGTCGTGAAGACCAAGGCCATTCGCCCTCTTTCCACCCACCGGCCGCGTCTGGGCGCCGGCGTTGAGCGAGTTCCACGAGATGTTGTCAAGAAGCGCGCCGTCGTTCGTACCTTCCGGTGCGTTCGGCATCGCGTGATACGCGGTCTGCGTACCAGCCCGGTACGCGTACTCCCATTCGGCCTCGCTCGGAAGCCGAAGCCCGGACAGCGCGAGATACGAGTGGGCGTCGGTCCACGACACGTTCTCGACCGGACGGTCGGGCGCATCCGGATACGCCGGGCCTTGGAAGATCGACGGGTTTGCACCCATCATCCACGCCCACTCCGACTGCTTCACCTCGTAGCGTCCAAGGTAGAACGCGCCGGAGATCGTGACCGCGTGCACCGGGAACTCGTCCAGCAGGCACGAGGGATCGGACGGCGAGCAGCCCATGTCGAAGGTTCCCGGGGGCACCACGAGCATCTCGATGAGCGACAGATTGTCGATGACCCGCCACGGGAGCGCGGTTGCGATGATCGCCTTCCGGAGCGCGCCGTCAGTCACCACAGCGGCGTCGGGCGCGATCTCGACCGGCGTGTACCACGGCCGCGGTACGGGCCCCCACGACGCAAGCATGCCCGAGAGATCCGAGGCACCGGTCGTGCCGTCGCCATCGATGTCGACCGCCGGAGTTCCCCACGCAGCGAGCAAACGCGAGAGATCCGCGGCGTCCACCTGCCCGTCGTCGTTGAAGTCCGCCTTCGCCGCGATCGAGCATGGCGCGCAGCGCTCCGATGCCGAAGCAGCGCAATCGGCATCCCACGCCACCATGCAGCAGGTCGGGTCGAGGAGACACACCGCCGTGCAGCAGGCGGCATCGTCGCAGCCCGGCTCCGCGTGCGGAATACAGCACGGACCGCCTACTCCGCAGTCGGCGAATGCACCCTGACCGATCCCGAGAACCAACAGCGGCGCGGCGATCGCGGCCCGCCACGGCGTGCGCGGGCGAGAGGAAGTCGCGCGCGGGTGCGAGATCAGCATGGCGGTGGTGGTTTGTGACATCGGGATCCTCTCGTTCGGGTGGCGCTCACAAGCTGGTGAAACCTCTCGGGCTCACCCTCTGAAACAGAGGGGAGCCTATGCACCCTCGATGGAAGGAACGAAAAGCGCATGGAGAAGCCGGCTCCCCGCGACGCGAATGCACGCCCCGCGACGCGAATGCACTCCCCGCGAAGCGAACGCACACCGCGCGAAGCTACACCTCGACGGGCTCGTCGCTGCGCGGCCGACCGCCCCACTGCTTCGGCTTGCGCCGCTCGGGCGTCCAACCGCCCTTCACGCGCACGCGGTCGGCACCGACCACCCGCCGCAACGAATCGAGCAGCCCGCGCGCGGGAACCACGCGAAGCCGATGCGTCGCCAACGTCACGCGCCGGGCATCGCCGTCGAGATGGATCACCACCTCGACGGGCTTGCCGGGCGTCAACGCCGCACCGCCACTCGCCTGCTTCACGAGACCAGCCACCATGTCGAGCACGCCCTCGGCCGCGCGCGCGTCGTCACCGCCGCACTCGATCGCGATCTCGAGGCGCGTCCCGAGGTGCGCTGCCGCATCCTCGAGCGGAATCACCCGGTCGATGATGATGTTCGGTTCACCCCGACCGCGGTCGATGTAGCCGATGAGGACGATCGCGCGATCGCCCGCGACGAGCTCGCCGAACTTCGCGAAGGCATCCGGGAACAGCACGCCCTCCATCGTCGCGTGCTTGTCGGCGAGCCCGAGGATCATCATCTTGGCACCGGGGTTCTTCCCCTTCTGCGACACGAGCGCACGCATGCGCGACACGAGCCCCGCGACCACGATCGGAGTGTCCTGCGGCAACTCCGCCGCGCGCCGGAGGTCCGTCGTCGCGAACTGCGCGATCTCCTCGCGCCACATGTCGAGCGGATGGCCCGACACGTGGAAACCGAGCGCCTCCTTCTCGTAGCCGAGCGCCTCCATCGGGTCCCACGGCGCGACCTTCTTCAGCGCCGCCGCGCCGGCGGATGACGCCGCGCTCTCCGCCTTCGGCATCGCCGCCTCGAACATCCCGAAGAACGTCTCCTGCCCGCCCGCGCGATCGCGTGCCAGGCTCTGCCCGGCCGAGATCGCGCCCTCGATGCTCGCGACCACGGCCGCGCGGTTCTCGGTGCCGTGGATCGAGTCGAAGCATCCTGCCTTCACGAGGCCCTCGAGGCCCGCGCGGTTGATCGCGCGCGAGTCGACGCGCTCGCAGAAGTCGAAGATCGACTTGAACGGTCCGCTCTTGCGGCGTTCCTCGATGATCGCTCGGATCGCGCCGCCACCGATCCCCTTGATCGCCTTCAGGCCGAAGCGGATGTGACCGCCCCACGCGTGCACCTTCTCGCCGGGGGCGTACACGACCGCGAAATCCTCCTCGGAGAGATTCACGTCGGGCGGACGCACCTCGACGCCGATGTGGCGTTTCTCGGCGGAATGATCGGGATAGACGAGCTTGCGGCAGTCCTCGAGGTAGACCGACCACTCCTCGATCTTCCGCGCCTGGCTTTCGAACGAGAGCACCGCCGACATGTAGTGCGCAGGGAAGTACGTCTTCAGGTACGCGGTCTGGTACGCGATGATCGCGTAGCCGGTCGAGTGGCTCTTGTTGAAGCCGTAGCCGGCGAACTTGAGGATCAGGTCGAACAGCTCCTCGGCCTTCGCCGACGGAAGCCCGCGCTCGACCGCGCCCTTCACGAAGTTCGCGCGCGCTCCGTTGATGACGTCCTGCTTCTTCTTCGAGATCGCCTTGATGACGGTGTACGACTCGCGCAGCGGGATCCCGCCGAGGTGGTGCAGCACCTGCATCACCTGCTCCTGGTAGACCATCACGCCGTAGGTCTCGGCGGTGAAGCGCTCGACCACCTCGTGCACCTTCGGCACGGCCTGCCGCCCGTGCTTGCGCGCGTTGTAGTCGGGAATGAGGTCCATCGGACCCGGGCGGAAGAGCGCGTTCGCCGCAATCAGGTCCTCGAGCCGGTCGGGCTTCATGTCGACGAGCAGCTTCTTCATGCCGCCCGATTCGAACTGGAACACGCCGTTGGTGTCGCCGCGGGCGAAGAGCGCGAGCACGCGCCGGTCGTCGAGCGGAATGCGGTCGAGGTCGAGCGGATCGCTCGCCGCCTCACCCGGCTTCGGCAGCGTGCGCCCGACCGCGCGGTGGATCTCCTCGGAGGAGAGCGTGTCGCGGATGAGCTTCTTCGCGAACTCGATCGTCGAGAGCGTCCGAAGCCCGAGGAAGTCCATCTTGAGGAGGCCGATCTTCTCGCAGGTCGGGCCGTCCCACTGCGTCACGGCTTCCTCGGCGCCACCCGCCGCGCGGCAGAGCGGCACGATCTCGTCGAGCGGCCGCGTGGCGACGATGACGCCCGCCGCGTGCACGCCCTGGTTGCGCGCGTGGTCCTCGAGCCCGCGCGCATGGTCGAACACGCGCGACACGCGCGGATCGGCCGAGATCATCTGCGCGATCTGCGGCTCCTTCGCGATCGCCTCGTCGATCGAGATGTCGAGTTCGGCCGGGATCAGGTTCGCGAGGTGCTGGCCCTCGGCGGGCGTCAGGCCCATCACGCGCGCGACATCCTTCACCGCTGCCTTCGCCTTGAGGCGACCGAAGGTGATGATCTGCGCGACGTGGCCGTACTTCTTGCGCACGTAGTCGATGACCGCGCCGCGCCCATCCTGGCAGATGTCGATGTCGATGTCGGGGTACTCGGAGCGGTCCGGATCGGTGAAGCGTTCGAAGAGGAGACCGTACTTCTCGGGGCAGGCGTTCGAGAGGCCGAGCACGTAGCCCGCCATCGTGCCGACGCCCGAACCACGCGCGTTCGCCGGAATGCCGCGCTGGCGCGCCCAGTTCACGAAGTCCCACACGATGAGGAAGTACGCCGAGATCGACTTGTCGGCGAGGATCTTGAGCTCGCGCTCGAGGCGCGCGCGGATCTCGGGCGTGATGCCGCCGGGGCCGTAGCGCCAGATCGCGCCCGCCTCGCAGAGATCGCGCAGCGCGCGATCGCAGCTCGCCTTCAGGTCGGCCTGCGAGTCCGCATCCTTGGTCGCGTCGAAGGGCAGCGTCTCGATGAGGCGGCAGTACGCCTTGAACCACTCGGTGAGGTCGCCGTCCTTCGCAGGGTCGTACTTCGGGCCGTGTCCGGGATGCCGCACCTTCACGACGGGCGCGTGGTTCTCTCCCTTCGGCAGCTTGACGTCGCAGCGCGCGGCGATCCGACCCGCGTTCGCGATCGCCTCGAGATCCTCGGGGAAGAGCTCCTTCATCTCCGCCGGGCTCTTCACGTAGAGCGACTCGGGGTACTTGATGCGCGAGGCGTCGTCCTTGTTCTTCTGCATCGAGATGCAGCAGAGCGTGTCGTGGACGTCGTGGTCCTCGCGCCGGAGGAAGTGCGCGTCGTTGTCGACGACGAGCGGCAGGTCGAGCTCCGCAGCCAGCTTCCGCAGCCACGGATTGATCTCCTCCTGCTCGGGCACGTGCCGCTGCAGCTCGATGTAGAAGCGCGGCTCGCCCTTCTCGTTCGGCTTGAAGGTCTCGGCGTGCCACCGCGCCTCGTCGACGGCGCGCTTCCAGTGGAGGGGATCCTTCCCCGAGCGCACGAAGTCCGTGAGGTAGGTCGCGATCGACGAGCCGAGGTGTCCGTTGATCGCGATCACGCCGTCGGCCCATTGCGACAGCGTGGACTTGTCCATGCGCGGGCGGTAGTAGAAGCCGTTGAGGAACGCGTCCGACGACAGCTTGAGGAGGTTGCGCCAGCCCGCGATGTTCTCGGCGAGCAGCACGAGGTGGTAGCCACCGTCCTTTTCGCCCGTGTGGGTCTTGTCGCGCCGATCGCCCCACTTGCCGTCGCGGTCGACCGCGACGTAGGCCTCGATCCCAAGGATCGGCTTCACGCCGGCATCCTTGGCCTTCATGTAGAACTCCATCGCGCCGAACATGTTGCCGTGGTCGGTGACGGCCACGGCGGTCATGCCCAGTTCCTTCACGCGCTTCAACAACCGGTCGATGGTGTTGCCACCATCGAGGAGCGAATACTCGGTGTGCAGGTGGAGGTGCGCGAAGACGGGTTCGCCGTCCGCAACTGGTGCCGTTCCTTCAGCCATCGATCGTCCTCGCGTCGCTCGGGATGCGCGGACTCCGCCGCGCGGGGCGCATCGTAGGGATTCACCGAGCGTGGTCGACGGGGCGCGCCCGAAGCGCGGCGATTTTCCGACGTTCGCCGCGCGCGCCGCCGTGAAATCGCCGCAAGCGCACCTCACAAGCGCCTCACGAGCGCCTCACGAGCACCTCACGAGCGCCGCGAAAATCACCGGTCGGGGTCTTGACGCGGAAGGACGCGCACGTTCTCGCGCCCGTCACCACCGCCGGACGAGGCACCGTCGCTCGGCGCATCGTCCACGCGGCGGATGCGGACGCCCGAGTGCACCGGTCGCGCGCCTCCAAGACCGAACACGCTGCGCACGATCCACAGCGCGATGCCGAGCGCGACGAAGATCGCCGCGCATCCGAGGAACGCCGCAAGCAGGACGAGACCAAGTGCCAGCAAGAGCACCGCGACGGGAAGCGCGAGGATGAAGGTGAGGATCGCGACCACGGCGCGCTCGAGCGGGCCCGCATTCGCGCGCGCGCGCCACGGCGGCCGCACGCGGAACCGGCTCGCGGTGTCGCGACCAACGGTGAAGACGCGGAAACCGCCTGGAAAACCACCGGGAGAACCACCGGGCGCGCCAGTCATGCGAGCCACCTCTCGCGCATCGCGCGCGCGATCGGGCCGGGGACGCCGCCGCCGATCTCGTGCTTCTCGAGCCGGACGACCGGCAGCACGCCCCAGCTCGCGTTCGTGAGAAACATCTCATCCGCGCCGAGCACGTCGTCGATCGTGAGCTCGCGCCGCTCGACCGTCGTTCCAGTGCCCTCGGCCCAGAGGATGACCGCGGCGCGGGTGCACCCTGGAAGCACGGCGGACGGCCGCGCACCCGCGGGTTCCTCGCCACGTGCGATCGGTGCACGCAGTGCGCCATCCTTCGCGAGAAACACGCTCGAGACGCTGCCGCTCGCGAGGTGATTGGTCACCGTAAACCAGAGCGCCTCGGCACAGCCCGCGGCGGCGGCCGCGCGCAGCGCCTGGATGCGCGGCCAGTACGCCAGCGTCTTGTGCGACGCGAAGGGATCGAACGGATTCGCGCGCGCCTCGGCGACGCGCACGGCGACACCCTTCGTGAAGAACTCGTCGGGGTAGCGCGTCGGTGGCTGCACGTGGATCGCAACGGTCGGATCGGGCGCCGTCTGTGCGGCACCACCCGCAGCGTTCGCGCCCGCGAAGGGCCGCCCGAGATCGCCACCGGTCACGGTGAGGCGGATGCGCGCGTCGGCGAGGCCGCTCTCCGCAACGCAATGCTGTACGGCTTCACCCAAAGCCTCGACGCGCAGCTGCTCGAAGAGCGCAAGCGCGCGCGCGCTTTCCGCAAGCCGCTCGAGGTGCTCCTCGAGACGCATCACCGCGCCGCCGCGCGCCAGCATCGTCTCGAAGAGGCCGATGCCATGCTGAAATCCGCCGTCGAAGTAGCCGACGCGCGCCTCCGATGGCTCCACGAACCTGCCGTTGATCCAGATCTTCATCGCATCGCCTCACCGGGTTCCCGGCGCACCGTCTTCACCCGGAGCCAGTTCCAGCGCTCCGACACCGACCACACGCGCAGCACCGTCGGCGAAGCGAACGTACACGTAGACGCCCTCCCCGGATGCGAGCCTGACGGCGACGGGCGACCCCGCCAGCGCATCGCGCACAATGTCCGCGTCCGTGTCCGCCGGGTCCACGAACTTCGCCCGGATCGGACCACCCGATGACGAGCGGAGCGCGGGAGGCGCGATCGACTCCCAGCTGCGGGCGATGAAGTCGCCAGGCTCGACCAGCGGCCCCTTGCCCTCGCGCGCCGCGGCCACGACCTCGGTCACGAACTTCTCGTAGGTCTCGGCGTCCATCTGCGGATCAGTCGACACCTTGCCCGTCGCGAGCAGCCAGATCATGCCGGCGACGCACAGGGTCACGATCGGATAGGCGAAACGCCTCCGACGGACGGCCGGATCGTCGCTCGGGGAGAGTGGTCGCTGGAACCGGGGCATGGTCGGGCAGTGTAGAGACCGCCCGTCCGGGGGAAAGGGCCGGAGACAACCCGATATCCTCCCTGCATGGTCTCCCACACATGCGAACGCTGCGGCGCGCAGCTCGACCGCTCGACGCGCACCTACGCGCCGTCGATCCGCATGTGGGTGGCGACCTGTCCGCGCTGCGGCTCCGCGGCCCGCTGGAACCTTCGCCGCGCGCGCATGCCATCGTGGGTCTGGGCGCGGACGCGCGCCATCAATATCCGGCTCGGCGTCGCACTCGCGACCGGCCAGTTCGCGGGGCTGCTGTCGTGCCCGTACGCGGCGATCATCGGCGAGGAGTCGTCACAGTTCGCCACACTCGGCTCCGGCGGAGTGACCGACACCGATCTCCTCGCGTTCGTTTTCATTCTCGGCTCGATCATCGCGCTCTTCGCGGCGATCTCCGCGGTGATGATGGCGCCTCACCGCGGACTGCTGACGCGACTTGCCTGCGCATGGATTCTGGCCGCACTCCCCGTGCCCCTCGTCCTGCTGTGCATGGCACTTCCGGTGCAATGGGAAGAGGCCTGGTTCTTCCTGCGTTCTCTCCAGTCAAGCATCGGGTTGGCACCGTATCTCGGACTCCTCGCCGTGCCCGTCGTCCTCAGCGCGATCCTCGCCGCGATCCTCGGACCGATCGTCGGAGCGGGTCGCCGCGCGATCCTTCGGCGGCACGCACGCGCACAGACCGAGCGGCTGCGCGGACTCCGTCGCGCGGATTCCGCGGCGCAACCCGCCGTCCCTCACGCGCACCACTGACTCCGCAAGCGTCGACTCCAGAACACCATGCACCCCGAAACCCCATCAGATCCCGAAGTCGAGCACCGCACGCCCGCAGGCGGCGCGTCGATGTCCGTCGTCCGCGAGACCCTCACCGGCGACCGCGCCTGCACCACGTGCTTTCATCCCCTGATCGGCCGCACGATCGAGCGAGAGCCGAGCACAGGGCTCCTCTTCGTGCGCTGCGGCGAATGCGGCACCGCGACCGCGCTCGCCGAGTATCCGACGGCCGCGCCATGGATCCGACGCATCAAGTCCGTGGTCGCCACAGGCCTCGTCGCCTCGATGATCGGCGCGGTGCTGCTCCTCGCCGGCTTCGGCGGCGGTTTCGCGACCGTCGCGTCCTTCATCTCCGCAGAGAACTCGGGCCAGGCTTTGCACGAGGCGTACCTGCAGGCCTCGCCGGCGCACGCGGATACCACCGACATGGGGTCGTGGAGCTCCGCGGACAAGGCTTGGCTCGGCACACCCGAGGGCGTTGCCGCGCTCCGCGCGTCGCGGTTCAGCGTGCCGGCGGCCGAACCACTGCTCATCATCCTCGGTCTCGGCATCGTCCCGCTCATCCCGCTCTCCATCCTGGTCGGTGGCGCGGCGATGCGTCGCGGAGGTCTCGTCCGCATGGTCGCCGGCACGGCACCCGTCGTCCTCGGCTGCATCATCATCGCCGTCCCGACGGTGTCCATGAACAGGATTCCTGCGATCGGAGCCACGTGGAACCAGCACGCGCTGCGTGAGAACCTCGGGTTCTTCATCATCGTCGCGTGCATCCTCTACTCGGCGATCGCGGCACTGGCCGCCCTCGCGGCGCCTGCGCTCCTCTCGCTCTGCGCGCGCGCGGTGCTGCCGCCCGGAGACCGACGCCTCGTCGCGTGGATCTGGGAATGGCGTGGAAAGCCCGTCCCGCGCGACGATTGAACGCGCCGACCACGGTCGGTCTGCTACGCTTCTCCCCCTTCCGGCCGACCCGCGGCGGGGCTCCCCCACTTCCCGGCCGTCCGACCTCCGCGATGTCCCTCGTCACCCTCGCCAACCTCCGCTTCGGCCACGGCACGCGCCTTCTCCTCGACGGCGTGAGCGGTTCGATCCACGAGGGCGAGCGCATCGGGCTCGTCGGACGAAACGGCTGCGGCAAGAGCACGCTCTTCAAGCTGATCGCGGGACTCCTCAAGCCAGACGACGGCGAGGTGCAGATCGCGCGCACCGTGCGGATCGGCTACCTCGAGCAGGATCCGAAGCTGCCGCAGGAGAAGACGCTGCGGGGTGCGGCCGCGGAGGCCTTCGCGTCGATCGAGACGCTCAAGGCCGAGCTCGAGGGCGTCTACGACCGCATGGCGACGGCCGAGCCAGACGAACTCGAGAAGCTCATGAACCGCCAGGTCGCGATCGAGGAGCAGATCGAGGCGTCCGGCGGCTACGCCGTCGACCACAAGATCGACGCGGCCCTGCACGGTCTCGGCTTCACCGACGACGACTTCGAGCTTCCGGTGAAGGGACTCTCCGGCGGACAGAAGGCGCGGCTCGGCCTCGCGCGGCTCCTGCTCTCGAGCCCCGACCTCCTCCTCCTCGACGAACCGACCAACCACCTCGACATCGAGGGCCGGCGCTGGCTCGAGGAGTTCCTCGCCGACGAGTTCAAGGGCTCGGTCGTCCTCATCTCGCACGACCGCTGGCTGCTCGACCGCGTCGTGAACCGGATCATCGAGATCGACCGCGGCGTCCTGCGCGAGTATCCCGGCAACTACGCGGCGTTCCGCTCGCTGCGCGCCGAGCGCATGCTCACGGTCGAGCGGCAGCACGAGAAGCAGCAGGATAGGATCCGCCAGGAACAGGCCTTCATCGACCGCTACCGCGCCGGCCAGCGCGCGAAGCAGGCGCGCGGCCGCGAGACGCGGCTCGAGCGCTTCAAGGAGGAGAGCCTCGTCGAGAAGCACGCCGAGATGGGCGTGATGAACCTCGATCTGCCCGATCCGCCGACGATGGGCGACTTCGCGTTCGTCGCGGAGAACATCTCGAAGAGCTTCGGCGACCGCGTCTGCTTCCGAAACCTCTCGCTCTCCGCGCGCCCCGGCGACCGGATCGGCATCATCGGGCCGAACGGCGCGGGCAAGACCACGCTGGTCCGAACGCTCCTCGGCGACCTCGAGACCGACTCGGGCGAGATCAAGCGCTCGCCGCGCCTCTCGATCGGCTGGTTCCGCCAGACGCAGGACCACATCGACCGCAATCTCCTTGCGTGGGAGTTCCTCCAGAACACGATCCGCTCGCTCGAGGGTGCTCCGCGCGCGAGCGAGCAGGAGGCCCGCAACCTCGCTGGTGCGTTCCTCTTCACCGGCGAGGAGCAGGACAAGGCCATCGGCGACCTCTCGGGCGGCGAGCGCGGGCGGCTCGTGCTCGCGTCGCTGATCGCGAGCGCGAAGAACCTGCTTGTCCTCGACGAGCCGACGAACCACCTCGACATCCCGAGCGCGGAGCGTCTCGAGGAGGCGCTCGACAAGTTCGGCGACGTCGACCGCACCAAGATCGGCGGCAAGGGCGGGCACGGCGGCGTCCTGCTCCTCATCTCGCACGATCGCGCGCTGCTCGACGACGTCTGCGACAAGCTGGTCGTGCTCGACGGCGCCGGCAACGCGCGCGTCTTCGATGGCTCCTACCGCGACTGGGAGGCGAAGCAGAAGGCCGAGTCCGCCGAGGCGGCCGCGCGCGCGAAGCGCGGCGACTCGAAGCCGACGCCGAAGCCCGCCGCGAAGCAAGCGGACCCGAGGCCGCAGCAGCCGCAACCCACAGCGCCATCGGTCTCGACCAAGCCGGCGCCGGCGCAGAAGCAGGCTGGAAAGCCGCGCAGCAAGTACTCGAACCTCGCGCTCGAGAAGATCGAGGCGCGCATCGCCGACATCGGCCGCGAGCTCATGCAGATCGACTTCGAGTTCGCCGACCCGAAGACGGCGAGCGATGCCGCCAAGACGAAGAAGTTGCTCGCGCGTCGCGAGGAACTCGCGCGCGAGCAGTCCGAACTCGAGGAAGAGTGGATCCGCAAGAGCGGTTGACGGGTCGCCGCACGATGCGGCCGCCCGGAAGACACGATCCACTTCGTCGCGAGGCGTGCCGGTCGTCCCCACAAGTCGAGTGGATGTTCCTGCGGCGGCAGTCGAGTTCCGGGCGGGGTCCGGTTGGGGGCCGGTCGAGGTCCGGTCGAGGTCCGGTCGCGGGATCAAGCGCCGTAGGTCGCCCGGAACGTCGCGCCATCCTCGAGCTCGACCTCGATGATTCCGGCCGCGGGAAGCGCGTCGATCTCGAGGTACGCGAAGAAGAGGCCGCTCTGGCCTGCGTTGACCTGATGGGTGTCGAGCACCTTGCCGTCCCGATCCTTCACGGCCACGCGGACGATCTCACGCCGGCTGACGCCGATCCCCTGCACCAGCAGTCGACTTCGGCCGTTGCCGGTGTCCTGCTGGAGAAGCGCGTCGATGCGCGCCCTCGACTCGCCGAATGCAAGCGGAAGGTCGATGGGACGGGCGGACGCGACATCGAACGGCGCCAGAGACTTGGCGGCCTCGAGCGACTCGGGGCTGAGTGCGCGCTCGTTCACGCTCGCCGCGAGCTGCATCGCCGTGCGCGAGAGCTGCTGGTTGAAGTAGAGCGACACGCCAAGGCCCGCGAGCAGGAAGAACGAGGCGGCGCGCCAGAAGAGCTGCCGTTGCGGACGCACCGAGGTGTTGCGCGCGGCGACCTCCGCGAGGATCTCGCGCATCGACTCGGTCGTGATCACGGCGGAATCGTCGCGACGAACGCCCGCACCCACCCGCGCGCCAGTCCGGGGGCCGATCGTCGCGATCGGCGCGGCGTTGGCCGCTTCGGTCTCGATCTCCTCGAGCAGCCGAGCCTTGGTTCGAAGGCCGAGCGATGCGGACGGCATCGCCGACTCGTCGCGGAAGAGCGGATCGACCGCCATGCGGGCCTGCAGCGCGGAGACCTCCGCCTGAACCGATGGCGCGGCGTCTGCGAGGGCGCGCCCGAAACGCGCGATATCGACGTCGTCCAGCACGCCCAGCATCTCGAACGCCGCGAGCTCAAGAAGCTCGTCGCGCGTCGGCGGGGTGGAAGCTGATCGATCGAACTCTCGCATGGACTTGCCTCTCTCGTCACGCGTCACGTCGCGTCAACTCATCTCACGCGTCTCGCACCCCGGTCTACAGAAGCAGCAGCAAACGGGATCCATTCGCACCGGCCGGGCATCAGGCTGAGTTCCGCGCGCAACGCACCGAACCTCACCCACGGTCTTCGTGCCGCGCCTTACCGCGTCTCAAACCAACCATCCCGAGGGGCGGCGGCGCGTCCTTACGTGCCGCTCTCGTCTGCGGTTGCGTCCATCAGCTGCCATTGTGCGCTTGAACCCTTCGGAATCCGCAAGGCAGTGCGCAGAATCGACAAAATCATCGCCCAGGGCCTCGCAGCACGGCCTTATGCCTCTCCCTCCTGAGCTCCCTCGAGCTCGCGGAGCCGGGCAAGACCCCGGCTCAACGCGCTCTTGACCGTGCCAAGGGGGGTCTGCAGCTGCTCGGCGATCTCGCGGAGGCTGAAACCCTGGAGGTAGGCGCGCTCAATCACCGTCCGCTGCAGTTCGGGGAGCCGGTTGAGTTGCCGGCGCAAGCGGTCACGCCCCTCCTCGCCCTCCGCGCCGCCCTCGGGCTCGGCCCTGGCCACGGCTCCACCGGCGTCGGTGCGCGACGTGTCCAGTTCCGCCCGATCGGGCCTCGCCGACTGCCGTCGGAGTCGATCGATCAGATGCCGCCGCGAGATCAGCATCACCCAGGTCACCAGTTTGGCGCGATGGGGATCGAACCGATCGGCCGTCCGCCAGAGCCGCACGAAGACCTCCTGGACGGCATCCTCGGTTTCGGCCCGAGATCGCAGCACTTGGCGGGAAGATTGGAACACAAGGGCACTAAATCGACGGTAAAGCTCATCGAGGGCGGCCTCGTCAGAGGCTGCGACCCGCTGCATGAGTTCCCAGTCGGTTCGTTCCTGAGAGTCCATCAGGAGGCTCAACCTTGCTCGGGCTCGCTCGCGACGCGCGGAACACCCGCGCGCGCTCGTCCACCTCGACGACCGCCGACCTCCGACACACCTCACAGCCGCATGCCGGCCTGAGATCGCGCAGCCGCAGCGACTGTCCGAGGCTTCGCGCCGCGGACAC
Source organism: Planctomycetaceae bacterium (assembly GCA_021297795.1). Lineage (GTDB taxonomy): Bacteria > Planctomycetota > Phycisphaerae > Phycisphaerales > SM1A02 > QWPT01. The sequence continues at coordinate 32,655 of JAJTGL010000019.1, read as the reverse complement.
TCGACAACGACACGTCAACTGCACGTCACCGAAACCCGTGTTCCGGCGGAGGTCGCCAACCACCCGCCACCGTCGAGAATGTACCCGGCTTCCGAGCACTTTCCAACCAATACGGTTTGCTTCCGCGCTTTCGGAGGTACTCTCGTCCCGGAAGTTCCTGAATCCCGTCGTCCCCGGTCACGCGAAGGCGCTCCGGGGACGTGACGGGAATCGGGCGATTTTCGAGCGTCGGTGCGAGACCGCTGCAACAGCCGAGCAGCTCCGGCGTTCCGTCCGGCAAGAGGAACAACATCCCCGAATCGTCTGTAGGAGTGCTCCGCGCAGCCCCCGCCGCGCAAGAGCCGGTGAATGAGATCGCCGTTGAAGTGACTGAAGAGAAGAGACTGAAGAGAAGAGACTGAAGAGAAGAGACTGAAGAGAAGAGACTGAAGAGAAGAGACTGAAGAGACGCCGGGCTGTGTTGCCCCGGAGCATGCTGGGAACCGTTTGTCGAACCGCACCGGTCGACCGCGAAAGCAGGATGCAACCGGATGAGCCAGTCATGCACGCAAGAATCGATCTTGAGATCGATGAAGAGTTGACGGTCGATCGATCTTGGAGTCCACAAGGTTGCCGACGGATCGTGACAGCATCCCTCCCGCATCGAGGCCGCACGCGGCCCCGGGAATGTCGCCGTCGCCCCGAAGCACCGGCCGGGCGGGCTTCACGATCTTCGAGCTTCTCGTCGTCATCAGCATCGTCACCGTCCTGACCGGCATCCTGATGCCCGTGCTTTCGAGCGCGCGTTCGGCCGCCGGGCGCGTGCGGTGCATGAGCAACATGCGCCAGATCGGCTGCGGCCTCATCGAGTACTCCGAGCGCCACGGCGACGACGTGCCCCGTCTCAGCGTGACCGCCAACCGCTCGACCGCACAATGGGGCGAGGCGATGGCGCTCACCTCGCCGACCGGCTCGTACCTCGACGGTCTCGGGCTCCTGCTCTTCACGCTCGATGTCACGGATCCGCGCGTCTTCTACTGCCCCTGCCACATGGGCGACCATCCCTTCGATCGCTACCAGGGGATCTTCGAGACGCGCAATCTCGTCCTCGGGAACATGGGCCTGATCTACGGGAACTACCACTACCGGAGCCACATGGATCCGACCGCGGAGAACCCGAACCTCTCGCTGCTGAAGGGCCGGAACCTCTCCAGCACGGTGCTCGTCGTCGACGGCATGCGCACGCGTCGCGACTTCAACCACAGCACGGGCACCAACCGTCTCAAGGGCGACGGCAGCGTCGACTGGCACCTCGACCACGGGAACCTCATCTACAAGGCGCTGCCCCTGGAGCCGACGAGTTCCTTCATCGGCAACGACGTCTTCATCGACGCATGGCGCTGGATCGACGCGAAGCCCCAGAGCGATGGCTCGGGCAACGGCGACGGTGGCGGCGGCTCGCAGGACGAGTGACGCACCGCAGGCCCGCCACCGCATGGCGGCGACGCCATCCCCGCGAACGCATCCACGTGGAGATCCGAGCGCACGAAACAGCGCGCGAAACAGCGCGCGATGCTCTCGTCGTGCGTGAAATCCACACTCAGCGCGCGACGCCCTCGTCGCGCGTGAGATCCACGATCTGCGCACGATGGCGTCCGAATCCGAAGTCGCAGATCTCGGATCGCGCCGGACGCCATGGCGCACGGACGAGCGTGAGGTCGATACCGAGCAATGACCATTCGCGCGGATAGCTGCCACCCCATCCGGCCCCGGCGGTCGCGAAGGCCTCGCGCGCATCCGGCGCGAGAAGATCGAGCGACGCACTTCCTCGCGGCACGTTGAAGTCTCCGCAGAGGATGTCGGGTTCACCCAGGCCCCGTTCCTCGCGCGCCGCATGCAGGTCCGCGCGAAGGGAACGGATCGCTTGATAGCGCGGCAGCGTCGTGCGACTCGGGAGATCGACCGCCTCGATCTGGATCGGACCGAGCCTCGTCTCGCACCTGATCCTCGAGATGTAGCGATCGCGCGCGGCGACGATGGGCTGTGCCTCGCCGATCGCTCCTCGCGCAAAGACCAGGAACTTGCCCGCGAAGGCCATCGAGTAGCCGGCCGAGCCGAAGCCTTGCGAGAGCTCCCGGGCCAGCGGCGTGCCGGGATCCGTCACCACGATCAGATCGGGCCTGAGATGCAGGAGTTGCAGCGCGGCGTCCACGGAGAAATCCGCAGCGAGATCGGCGGGGTTCCAATGCACCAGCCGGATCGACCCCTCCGGACGGCTCTTCGGAAACCCCCACATCCCGAGCAGCGTCCATGCCAGCACGCCGGCAGCGACGGCGCACCAGCGCATGAGACGCCGCGACTCGCGCTCGCTCCGCCAGACGAACCGCGCAAGCGCGAACAGTACGACAAGCCATCCGACCGCCGCAGCAGCGAGCAGAAACCGGGGAGTCCACCAGAGCCACTGGAGCGCGGCGAGACGGTCCGTCAGGATGCTCGAGATCGCCAGGGCAAGCAACGCGAGAACCGCCGGCGCCTTCGAGACGCGAAGAAGCGTCCATGCGGCGATGCCGTCGCCTTCCGGGTCGCGTTCCGTCATGCGATGCCTCCCGCGCTCCTCGCGCGCGGCACACCTTCCACACGGTCTCGCTCGGCAAGCGCGCTCGCGATCGTCGGACCGATCCCGCGCGCAGCGCAGATCACCGCGTTGTTCCCCTCCAGCCTCCGACCGAGGGAACAGTCGATCGCGGATCCATCGGTGTCGCCGATCCACGCGCCCGCCTCGTGGGCGAGGAGCACCGCACCCGCGTGATCCCAGACGTACTTCCCGGGACCACCACCGCGCCTGCTGTAGGCGACGTCCGCCAGACCCGCGATCACATGCGCATACTTCGCCTGACTATCCGAGTGGACGAGCGTGCACGGGTGACCGGTCGAACGACCGACCTCGAGACGCATCTCGATCTGTCGGGCCGTCGCACGCGCCGGCGCGACGACGCGGAGCATCTCGTCCGCGCCGAGAGGCGCAACCGAAACCCGCGCGCGCGTGCGCGCGCCACCTTCAAGCGGACTCCAGAACGCCCCGCCACCCGCCTCGCCGGCAAGCAACTGCCCTCCGCGCACCGTCGGATATCCGTTGGCCGCGAAGACCGGTGTCCCGTAGGCGAGGAGCGCGAGGCATGGGCACCAGTGATCGCCGTCGACGTAGCCCTGCGTGCCGTCGATCGGATCGAGCACCCAGCAGGCGTCGACATCGCGGGTCGGACCCGCGTGACCGCCGATCGAGAGGGCTCGCACGATGCCCGACTCTCCACCTTCGTAACCCCACGTCTTCAGGAGCGCGCGGCAATGCGATTCGGCGGCAGCCTTCCCGCCGATCGAGGAGAGATCCTCCTCGGCGATGACGGTCACCTCGCCAAAGATCGCCTCAAGCCTCGTCAGGATCAGCACCTGGAGCGCCACGTCCACCGCGGTGACGATCGAGCCATCGGGCTTCCGAACGATCGCCTCCGGCGGCAGCGCGGACCGTGCCACGACGGCGTGACGCGTCGCCATCGCGACGAGATCCGCGGCAGCGCGGAGGTTGCCGGGGGAGAAGCGCGGTCCGAGCGGAGGCATCCGCGAAGGGTAGCAATCCCATCGGTGCCATTTCGGCAGGCCTGCACGCCCTCGAGCCGCGGGCGCGTCGGGTTTGGCGCTCGATCGCGGCCGGCAGGCTGGCACGGCCGTTGCAATGCCGCCGCCACTCCGAAAGACCACCCCCGGAGGGGCACCCCCCGGGCCGATGGAAGCAGGCGGAGGCAGACAGCGTTTGTCAGGCGCCCCGGGCAACCCCCGCGGCGGGAAGGATCCAGAACCATGTCCAACGGAAGCAGCAAGATCATCGGCATTGACCTCGGCACCACGAATTCGTGCGTCGCCATCATGGAAGGCGGCCAGCCGAAGGTCCTCATCAACGCGCAGGGCAACCGCACGACCCCGTCCGTCGTGGCGTTCACCGACAAGGGCGAGCGCCTCGTCGGCCAGCCCGCGAAGCACCAGCAGGTCACCAACCCGAAGAACACCATCTACTCCATCAAGCGCTTCATGGGCCGCCGCAGCGGCGAGGTCGCGAAGGAGCAGAAGATGGTTCCGTACGCCGTCCTCGGCGGCAGCGACGACCTCGTCAAGGTCGACGTGCGCGGCAAGCAGTACACGCCGCCCGAGATCTCCGCGATCGTGCTCCAGGAGCTCAAGAAGGTCGCCGAGGACTACCTCGGCGAGAAGATCGAGCGCGCGGTCATCACCGTGCCCGCCTACTTCAACGACGCGCAGCGCCAGGCGACCAAGGACGCCGGCGAGATCGCCGGCCTCAAGGTCGAGCGCATCATCAACGAGCCGACGGCCGCGGCGCTCGCCTACGGACTCGAGAAGAAGAAGAACGCCCGCATCGCCGTGTTCGACCTCGGCGGCGGCACGTTCGACGTGTCGATCCTCGATGTCGGCGACGGCGTCTTCGAGGTGCTCTCGACGAACGGCGACGGCCACCTCGGCGGCGACGACTTCGACGATCGTCTCATCACCTTCCTCGCGGACGAGTTCCGCAAGCGCGAGGGGATCGACATCACGAAGGACGCCATGGCGCTCCAGCGCCTGAAGGAGGCGGCGGAGAAGGCGAAGATCGAGCTCTCCACGCAGATGGAGACCACGGTCAACCTTCCCTTCATCACCGCCGACCAGAACGGCCCGAAGCACCTCCAGGTCACCGTGACCCGAGCGAAGTTCGAGGACATGTGCGCCGAGCTCTTCACGCGCCTCCGCGGCCCGTGCGAGCAGGCGCTCAAGGACGCGAAGCTCTCGCCCTCCGAGATCCAGGAGGTCGTGATGGTCGGCGGATCGATCCGCATCCCCAAGGTGCAGTCGATCGCGAAGGAGATCTTCAAGACCGAGTCGCTCGACCGCTCGATCAACCCGGACGAGGTCGTCGCGATCGGCGCCGCGATCCAGGGCGGCGTGCTCGTGGGCGACGTGAAGGACGTGCTCCTGCTCGACGTCACCCCGCTCTCGCTCGGCGTCGAGACGCTCGGCAGCGTGATGACCACGCTGATCCCGCGCAACACGACGATCCCGACCTCGAAGAAGGAGACCTTCTCGACGGCGTCCGACAACCAGAACTCGGTGACGATCCACGTGTTGCAGGGCGAGCGCCCGATGGCTTCGGACAACCGCAGCCTCGGCAAGTTCGACCTCACGGGCATCCCGCCCGCGCCGCGCGGCACGCCGCAGATCGAGGTCGAGTTCGCCATCGATGCGAACGGCATCCTCAACGTCACCGCGACCGACAAGGCGACGAGCAAGAAGCAGGAGATCAAGATCACCGGCTCGTCGGGCCTGTCGAAGGACGACATCGAGAAGATGAAGCGCGAGGCCGAGGAGAACGCGTCCGCCGACAAGCAGCGCCGCGAGCTCATCGACCTGCGCAACCAGGCCGAGCAGGTCGTCTACGGCACGAAGAAGGCGATGACCGACCTCGGCGACAAGGTTCCGGCCGCGACGCGCAGCACGATCGAGAGCGCGATCTCGAACGTCGAGGAGCGCGTGAAGGGCGACGACCCCGCCGCGATCCAGAAGGCGCTCGACGCGCTCAACACGGCGGCGCAGGAGCTTGGCAAGATCTCGTACGAGTCGGCGAAGGCGGAAGGTCCTGCCGCGGGCGCGGCCGGTGCGGCCGACGGCGGCGCCAAGAAGGACGACGTCATCGACGCCGAGTACGAGGTGAAGGACGGCAACTGAGCGTGCGCGAGGTATGAGCGCTCGCAACCTGCTTCGCAACTCGCTCGCTTTGGCGAGCAGGAGGCCAGACGCGGTTGTTGCCGAAGATTGCGACCCACAGGCGGCCGAAGCACTGCTTCGGCCGCCTGTTCTTCTCGGGACGTCCGTTCGCAAAGAGTGATCGGCGCCTCGCGCCCGCCCGAGACACCCGTGACACGAGGCGACCGCGCCCCGTCCTTCGCTGCGTTCCGTCGGGGATCGTGGCACCCGGAGGTGGTTGGCCCCCGGAATCCGGGCGCCATCGTCCTGCAAGCGACCCTGTAAACTGCGCATCCGATGCCCCATTCCGTCCAGCAACCCAAGCCCATGCAGACCGTGAAGGGCATCCCGGTCTCTCCCGGCATCGTGATCGGGCGGGTCTTCGTGCTCGGCGAGGCGGAAACGCACGTCCCCCGTCGCGACATCGAGGAGAACGAGGTCGACGCGGAACTGACCCGCCTCGAGGGCGCACTGCGCGACGCGAACGCGGACCTCGTCGTGCTGCGCGACCGGACCGAGCAGCAGCTCGGCCGCGAGGCCGCGAAGATCTTCGGCTTCCACCTCGGACTTCTCCAGGATCCGGCGCTCGTCGGCCCGATGCGCGAGCGGATCCGCGCCGACCACGTCAACGCCGAGGTCGCCGTCGCCGACGCCTTCCGCAAGGTCACCGAGCAGTTCCGCGCGATCGGCAACGAGGTCTTCCGCCAGAAGGCCAACGACGTCCTCGACCTCGACCGCCGCGTGCTCGGCAAGCTGATGGGCGAGAACGAGTCGCGTCTCTCCGCCCTCGACGAACCCGTCATCATCGTGGCGCACGAGCTCACGCCCTCGCAGACGGCGGGCATGGACCGGAAGAAGATCCTCGGCATCGCCACCGACCTCGGCGGCCGCACGAGCCACACCTCGATCGTGGCGCGCGCCATCGAGATCCCCTGCGTCGTCGGCTGCCAGCGCGTGATGGAGCGTGCGGAGGACGGCGACACCGTCATCGTCGACGGCGACACGGGCGTCGTCATCGTGCGTCCGACCGAACGCACGCTCGAGGAGTACCGGGTCCAGCAGGACCGCTTCTCCGCCTACCGCAAGGTGCTGCGCGAGACCGCGCCGCTCGAAGCCGTCACCAAGGACGGCACGCGCATCCAACTGCTCGGAAACATCGAGTTCCCCCACGAGGTCGAGAGCGTCCTCGCCAACGGCGGCGATGGCGTCGGCCTCTACCGCACCGAGTTCCTCTACCTCACCAACGACCACGAGCCGAGCGAGGAGGAGCAGTACCAGGCGTACCGACGCACGCTCGAACTGCTCGCCGGTCGCCCGTGCACGATCCGCACGCTCGACCTCGGCGCCGACAAGTACACGCAGCAGCGTGCGCACGAGCCCGAGCGCAACCCGTTCCTCGGCCTTCGCTCGATCCGCTACTGCCTCCAGAACCGCGAGCTCTTCAAGACGCAGCTGCGCGCGATCCTGCGCGCGAGCACCGCGGGCCCGGTCAAGATCATGTTCCCGCTGGTGTCGACGCTCATGGAGCTCCGGCAGGCGAAGATGATCCTGAACGACGTCTGCGAGGAGCTCGACGAGGAGGGCATCCCCTTCGACCGCGGCATCCAGACCGGCATCATGATCGAGGTGCCGAGCGCGGCCCTGATGGCACGCGCGTTCGCGGACGAGTGCGCGTTCTTCTCGATCGGCACAAATGACCTGATCCAGTACACGCTCGCGGTCGACCGCGGCAACGAACGGGTGGCAAACCTCTACACCGGGGCCTCCCCGGCGGTCCTGTATCTCATCAAGCAGGTCGTCCGATCGGGCCGTCGGGCCGGAATCGACGTTTCTCTCTGCGGAGAGGTCGCCGGAGAGGCGATCTACACGATGTTGCTGATCGGCCTCGGAATGCGTACACTCTCGCTTGTCCCGAGCCAGATCCCGCTCATCAAGCGCGTGATCCGGTCGGTCGACATCCCCCACTGCGAACAGCTGGCCCGCCGGGTTGGTTCGTTCGATTCCGAGCGGCAGGTGCTCAACACCCTCCGCGACGAACTCAGAAAAATCGACCCCGACTCGTTCGGCGGTTGGATGGCCGAGTAACGGCCCTCTGCAACCCCGGCAAGCCATCGGAACCAGCGCGTGCGACACGCTCGTGCAGGCAAAATGGCGGAAACACAGCGGGACGGAGTCGAACGAACGAGAATATTGAGGCCGTGAACAGCCCCGAGACCGCTTCCTGCGGTCTCACACACGGGCGCACTCTTGGTTCAGGCGGACGTTCCGCCTGCCAATCGGGATGAACGGTCGCGGACTTCCTCGCTGGCGCCATGGTCTTCCAGACGGAACCATGCGCCCGGCCGACGAAGACGCGCCCCCCGGACGGTCGGACCGCGGAGACGTTGGCACAGCGCCGAGATGGCGCAGCAGGCCGACCTCCCCGGATGGGAACTTCGCGTGCGCGCCGCGCATGCCCGTCACGCGCTCCGCGCGAACGGACCACGGCGACGCATGCGGCGCAGTCGCTCGGGATTTTCCCCGCGACAGATCCGCGAGGATCGCTGCGCGCCAGGTGCGAAAGCCGTGCGGAGTCCTTCCGCAGACCGTCGCCGAGGCTGATCCCCCGACCCTCCCTGCTTCGAGCGAAGCAGCACCCCGATCCGTGCTCCCGAAGGCACCGCGCTGTGCACGCCTCGCAGGCTGGAGCAATCCAGAGAATCGGCGAAGGCAATGTCTGATCAGAACGGCAGCAACGAGACGGGACACGAGATCGAGGGAACGGACGGAGAGAAGCGCGGCGAAAGGCACGCGCACGACGGTGCCGCGCGCCACGCGGACAACCACGCTGACAACCACGCTGACAACCACGCTGACAACCACGCGGAGACCATGCACGCCGACACCGACGGCCTGGCATCCGAATCACCCGAGTTCGAGGACAACCCGGGCATCGGCTACGGCTTCACCGAGGCCGACGACCTCGCGGCGGAAACCGCGGCCGAGAGTTTCGGCGACCACGGTGAACCCGAGTCGACACCGATGACTCCGGAGGAAGCGGCGGAAGCCTCCGCGCGTGCCGAGGAGGACGCCGCCGACGCCGCGGATGCCGCCGCCGCCTACGCGCGCGCCTCGATGCGCGACTTCGATCGTCCGGCCGGCGACGCGGCCGGTGAAGCGGGCGACGACGACATGCTCGCCCACCGCGGCGAGAAGCCCAAGCAGCTCGTCGTCGTCAACGACATCCCCGGCGAGGAGACGCGCATCGCGATCCTCGAGCAGGGCAAGCTCGCGCAGTTCTTCACCGAGCGCGCGGCGACCTCGACCAACGTCGGATCCATCTACAAGGCGCGCGTCGTCAACGTCGAGCCTGCGATCCAGGCGGCCTTCGTCGACTTCGGCGAGGGGGCGAACGGCTTCCTCCACATCTCCGACCTCCACCCGAAGTACTTCCCGAAGCGGAAGGGACACGACGAGGATGGCGAGGATGGCGACGGCGACGAGAAGGTCCGCACCGAGAAGGTCGGCCGCAAGATCCCGCGGCGCGCGCGCCCGATGATGCAGGAGGCGCTCAAGCGCGGACAGGAGATCACCGTCCAGGTGCTGAAGGAAGGCATCGGATCAAAGGGTCCGACCGTCACCAGCTACCTGTCGATCCCGGGCCGGCTCCTCGTGATGATGCCCGACATGGACAACGTCGGCGTCTCGCGCAAGGTCGACGACGAGGAGGGCCGCCGCAAGATGCGGAAGATCCTGGACTCGCTCGATCTTCCGAAGGGCTTCGGCTTCATCCTGCGCACCGCCGGCTTCGACGCCACGCGCACCGAGCTCGCGCGCGACGCGCAGTACCTCACCCGCCTCTGGCAGGTGATGGAGAAGCGCATGAACGCGGTGGGCGCACCATGCCAGCTGTACGCCGAGGGCGACATCCTCCTGCGCACGATCCGCGACTCGATCGACTCGTCGGTCGACGGCATCGTCGTGGACAGCGAGAGCGCCTTCGGCCGTGCCCGTGCGTTCCTCGAGGTCGTCGCGCCGAAGGCCGCGGCCAAGGTGCACTTCTACGACCGCCGCCGCCCGATCTTCCACGCGTTCGACGTGGAGCGGCAGGTCGATCTGATCCACGCGCGCGAGGTGCCGCTCCCCTCGGGCGGCGCGCTCGTGTTCGACCAGGCCGAGGCGCTCGTCGCGATCGATGTCAACTCGGGTCGCTCGCGCAGCGCGCGCGACAGCGAGACGAACGCGTACCAGACCAACCAGGAGGCGGTCGACGAGATCGCACGGCAGCTGCGCCTGCGCGACCTCGGCGGCGTCGTGATCTGCGACCTCATCGACATGCGCGCGTCGAAGCACCGGCGCGACATCGAGGAGCGCTTCAAGAAGCATCTGTCGCGCGATCGCGCGAAGACCACCGTCGGCACGATCAGCGAGTTCGGCATCCTCGAGCTCACGCGCCAGCGCATGCGCCCGAGCCTGCGCAAGACGCACTACACCGACTGTCCGCACTGCGCGGGCCACGGCGAGATCCGCATGCCGGACAGCGTGGCCGGCGACGCGATGCGCCGCATCCAGCTCGTCTTCGACATGGAGAAGGTCGCGCGCGTCGAGGTCGTCTGCTCGGCGAAGGTGGCGGCGGTACTCCTCTCGCGGAAGCGTCGCGCGATGGTCGAGCTCGAGGATCTCTTCACGAAGAAGATCGACGTGCGCATCAGCGAGGCGATCGCGGTCGATCGCGTCGATCTCTACGCCTACGACGATCGCGGCGCCGACGTCGACCTCGACCGGCCGCAGAAGTTCCAGATGCCGGCGCTTGCGAGTTTCCCGACCGAGATCGAGGAGGACGAGGACGACGAGACCGGTGGCCCGAGCGCGCAGCAGGGTTCGGGCGGTGGACGTCGCCGCCGTCGCCGTCGGCGCAAGCCCGCGGCGGCCGACGCCACGTCGATCATCCTCTCGGGTGGCTTCGACGACCTCCCCGAGATCGATGAGGACGAGCCGAGCTTCGCAAGCGCGCTCGAACGGAAGGAAGCGGAGGAGCGCGCCGCGCGGAAGGCACAGGAAGCGGCCCGTGCGGCGGCACGCGACGATGGCGACGACGAGTCCGAAGGCGAGTCCGACGACGAGGCCGACGGGGCATCCGGCGAGCATCGCGAAGGCGATGGCGGCGGTCAGGGCGGCGGTGAAGGTGGTGGACGCCGCAAGCGCCGACGCCGTCGCGGTCGCGGTGGCCGCGGCCCCGATGGCCAGCCGCGCCAGGACGGACAGCCCCCGCAGGACAGGCAGAGCGGGCGGCCCGCGCCGGCACCGAAGGTCGTTGCGCCCCCGCCACCGCCACGCGAGCCGAGCGACCCGATCCGCGTGCACGCGATCGCGAAGGAGATCGAGCTCACGAGCAAGGAAGTGCTCGCGAAGTGCGCCGAGCTCGGCATCGAGGTGAAGGGACACCAGTCGCTTCTCTCCGGCGAGCAGGGCGACATGATCCGCAAGGCCTACGGCAAGCCGCCGTTTGATGTACCCGAGCCGACGCCGGAACCAGAGTCGATCGACGACGGCGGCGAGAACGGCGAAGGTGGCCAGCCCGGCGAGGGCGGCGAACGCCGCAAGCGTCGTCGTCGGCGGCGTCGTGGCCGCGGCGGTCGCGGTGGAGGTGATTCCGGCGCGGACGGTTCGGAGAGCGCTCGCGCCGATGCCGATGGCGACGGCGACTCGGAGCGCGACGACGATGCCGGCGCGGACACGCGCGATGTCTCGGACGATGACCGCGATGGTGGCGATTCCGACAGCGGTTCCGACGGGAACGACGTCGACGATGATTCGGGTGATGCTTCGGGTGATGACTCGGGTGACGAGTCCGTCGGATCGCCCGATGGCGGCACCGGAGGCGGGTCGGATGGCGACGGCGGTCGCCGCCGTCGACGCCGTCGACGCGGCGGACGTGGTCGCAACAAGAACCGTGACGGGAACGCCGAAGGTGATCGCGGCGGAAACCGCGATGGAAACCGTGACGATGGAAACCGTGATGGCAACCGCGGCGGAAATCGCGATGGAAACCGTGATCGCAACCGCGATCGAAACCGCGGCGGCGATGGACGCGGTTCCGGCGGATCCTCGGGCGGATCCTCGGGCGGCTCCTCATCGGGTTCGTCGGGCGGTGGATCTTCCTCCGCAGCGCCTTCCGCACCCGCGACTCCCGCGACCCCGAAGCCACGGTCGCTCTATGGCGGCCGCGTACGCAAGCTCGCTCCGGGCGAACGAGGCTCGGGAGGCGGTGACGAGTGACCGGACGCGAGCATGACCGCACTTTGCAGTCACCGCGTCGGCTCTTCATCCTCGGCGCGACCGGCTCGATCGGTACGAGTGCCCTCGATGTGATTCGTGACTTCGAACGCCGTGGGGTGCGGCGTTTCGAAGTCGTCGGTCTCGCGAGCGCCCGCAATGGCGAAGCGCTCGCGCGATGCGCCGCCGAGTTCGGCGTCCGAGTGGTCGCGGTGGCGGACGCCGCCGCGGAGATCGCGGCGCCAGGCCTCGACTCCTCGCGCATCGAAGTGCTGCGCGGACCGCGCGCTGCCTGCGAACTGCTCGAGCGCCACGCGCAGCCTGGCGATCTTGTCCTCGCGGCAATGGTCGGCGCGGCAGGGATCGAACCGGTGCTCGCGGCGATCGCGCGTGGTTGCGACGTGGCGCTCGCGAACAAGGAGGCGCTTGTCGCCGCGGGCGCGATCGTCATGCCGGCCGCAGCATCAGCAGGCGTGCGCATCATCCCGGTCGACAGCGAGCACAACGCGCTGTTCCAGTGCCTCAAAGCCTCGTCCTCGGCCTCATTTTCGGCCTCATTTTCGGCCTCGTCTGCGGCCTCGATTGCAGACTCATCCGCGGGTTCGACGAGGACCTCTCCATCCTCATCGAGCGCGGCGATGCGCGAGGTGCGGCGCGTGGTGCTCACCGCGTCGGGCGGCCCCTTCCGTCGCAAGTCGCGCGGCGAGATCGCCGCGGCGACCGTCGACGACGCGCTCGCGCATCCGACCTGGCGCATGGGACCGAAGGTCACCGTCGACAGCGCGTCGCTCATGAACAAGGCGCTCGAACTGATCGAGGCGCACTGGCTCTTCGGACTCGAGAGCTCGCGCATCGATGCGATCGTGCATCCGCAGTCGATCGTGCACGGCTTCGTCGAGTACATCGACGGTTCGGTGCTCGCGCAGCTCTCGCCCCCCGACATGCGCACGCCGATCCAGCAGGCGCTCTGCGACCCGGAGCGGCTCGATGGTCCGTCGCGCAAGCTCGACTTCGCCGCGCTCCGGTCGCTGGACTTCGAGCCGGTCGATACGGATCGCTTCCCCGCGATCCTTCTCGCCCACCGTGTGATCGATGCGGGCGGAACGGCCGGCGCCGCGTTCAACGCGGCCAACGAGGTGGCGGTCGAGGCGTTCCTCGCGCGTCGCATTCCGTTCCCCGCGATCGCCGACATCGTCCGCGAGGTGCTCGACGGCGAACCGGTCCGTCCGGTGCGAACGCTCGCCGACGTGCTCTCGGCCGACGCCGAGGCTCGCCTCCGCGCGCGGCGCGCGGTCGACCGACTTGCGTTGGCCCCGGCATAGGCAGCACCCCGCCATCCACCGCTCGAAGGCAGCGATCCCACCCTCGCCGATCACCTGTGCGAGTTGCGCGCGGCGCGCGCCGGATCGCGCCGCCGGGCGTAGGATGCGCCCGTGAGCTCTCTCTCTGGTTTCATTCTCGTCCTTGTCGGCTTCGGCTTCCTGATCTTCATCCACGAGCTCGGGCACTTCCTCGCGGCGAAGTGGGCCAGGATCCGCGCCGACGGCTTCGCGATCGGCATGGGTCCCTGCCTCGTCAGCTACCGCCGTGGCGTCGGCCTCTGCTTCGGGAGCGCCGACGCGCGCGTGGTGCGCAAGCACGGCCGGCGGCCGATCGAGATTCCCGACGCCGAGCGCGAGAAGCTCGGCATCGGCGAGACCGAGTACTCGCTGCGTGCCCTTCCGATCGGTGGCTACGTGCGCATGCTCGGACAGGAGGACGGCAACCCGCACGCCACCAGCAGCGACCCGCGCAGCTTCGGTCAGGCGACCATCTTCCGCCGTGGCGTCGTGATCCTCGCGGGCATCACCGCGAACCTCATCCTCGCGATCGTCCTCTTCCTCATCGCCTTCCTGGTGGGCGTGCGCTTTCCCGCACCCGCGGTCGGCTTCGTGGAGCCCGGCAGCAGCGCCGCGCGCGCCGAAGCCGTGCCCTCACCCGGCTCCTCCGCCGAAGAAGGACTCCAGCCCGGCGATCGCATCGTGTCGATCGACGGCGATCCGGTCGCGACGTTCATCGACGTGCGCGTGGCGGCCGCGATGTCGAAGCCGGACACGACGCTCGACATCGTCGTCGAGCGCGATGGACGCGAGATCCTCTATCGGGCGCGACCCGAGAAGGAACCTGGCACCGGGCTCCTCTCGCTGGGGGTTCTGCCTTCGCGCAGCCTCACGCTCACCGATGTGCCGCAGTCGCGCGACAAGGTGACGCGTGCACTTGCGCGCATCGATCCGGCGCTCGGCGCCGCGGGCATCGGCCCGGGGTCGTCGATCGTCGCGGTGAATGGAACCGCGGTGAAGAACTACGCCGAGGCGCTGAAGGTGATCGGCGACAACCCCGAGTCGATCGTGCTGACGGTCGAACTCGCGGGCGATGCGGCACCTCCGAAGAGGGTCGACATCTCGATCGACGCCCAGCGCACGCTCGCGATGCTTGTCGCGGAGCCGATCCGGCAGGGCGACGACGGCATGGCGATCGACCCCGACTTCGTTCCCGCGATCGATGGCGGCATCGCGGGCTTCGCGCCGCTTGCGCGTGTCGACGGCGTCGTCGAAGGCAGCCCGAACTTCGGGACCCTGCGCGAAGGCGACGTGTTCCTTCGCGTGGCGAACGCCTACGGACCGCGTTCGAGCGACCTGATGCGCATCTTCCGCAAGTCGCCCAACACGACGCTTCCCGCCACCATCCTGCGCAAGAGCGGCGAGAGCGGCTTCGAGGAGATCGCGGTCGAGGTCAAGACCGACGCCAAGGGACGCATCGGGGTCTATCTCGTTCCGGCGACCGAGCTCCCGCGGCTCGCACGCTCGGTCGAGACGGTGTTTGCGAGCGACGGCACGTCGCGCGCCACGCCCGCGAAGGCACTCTCGATCGTGCCGCTCGCGACCATCGTGTCGGTCGATGGCGAGGCGATCGCCGACTTCAACGCGCTGCGCAGGCAGCTCGGCGACGTTGCGGCGAAGACGCCGGAGGGCGAGTCGCGCAGCGTGCGCTTCGTCGTCCGCGATCCGTCGCCGGAGGCGGCTCCGATCGAGCTCGCGGCGACCTTCGCCCCCGAGGAACTCGCCTCCATCCGTGCGCTGGGCGCGTCATTCCCGATCCCGGAGACGCTCTTCGACCCGGAGTGGACCGTGCTGACGGCCAACGGTGATCCGTTCAAGGCGGTGGCGATGGGCTTCCGCCAGACCGTCGTGATGATCGAGCAGGTGTTCCTGACGATCGACCGCTCGCGCTGATCAGCGTGAACCTCGCGGTCGTGAACGTCCTGCCGATCCCGATCGCGGACGGCGGACTCTTCCTCTTCCTGATGTACGAGAAGTTCCGTGGACGACCGCCCTCGATCGCGTTCCAGAACGCGGCCGCGATGGCGGGCATCGCGCTGGTCGCGGGGCTGTTCCTGCTGACCTTCTACAACGACATCGCAAGAATCTTCGGCTGAGACACGAACCTTCGGCGGACGCGGACGGTGTCGCCGCCCCGGGCTTGCGCGAGATACACGGAGAACCAAGCATCCGGCGCATCGGACCGTCGGTTCGCCGCGAATGCAGCCGCCATGACCGACTCCCAGCCATCCCCCCGTCCCGTCGCGATCGTGACCGGCGCCGGCAGCGGCATCGGTGCCGCCACCGCACGCATGCTTGCCGAGCGCGGCTACGCGGTCGTGCTCGTCGGACGGCGGCATGAGATGCTCGAGGCTGTGCGCAGCTCCATGCGCGAGCCGACGCTGCACCTCGCGCTGTCCGCGGATGTGGCCGACAGCGAGCGCTCCGCCGAGGTCGTCGATCAGGCGGTCGAGGCCTACGGCCGGATCGATGCGCTGGTGCTCGCCGCCGGAACCGCGCCGAAGGTGCCGATCGACCAGACGACCGAGGCGGTGCTCGAGGAGACGTTCTTCGTGAACGCGTTCGGCAAGGCATTCCCGATCGTGCGCGCGTGGCCCGTCTTCAAGCGCCAGCGTTCGGGCCGCGTCGTGATCGTGTCGACGCTCGGCACGATCGACCCGTTCCCGGGTTTCTTCGCATACGCCGCGAGCAAGGCCGCCGCCGACAGCTTCGCCCGATCGATCAAGGCCGAGGGCAAGGCGATCGGCGTGAAGGCGTTCGCGGTGAATCCCGGCGCGGTGGAGACCGACATGCTGCGGAGGAACTTTCCGGAGAAGATCATCCCGCGCGAGAAGGCGCTCGCACCCGAGGCCGTCGCCGAGATCATCGTCGCGTGCGCGACCGGCGCACGCGACGAGGACAACGGCCGCGTGATTCCCGTGCCGAGCCCGTGACTCCCGTTCGTCGGTGAGTCTCCGACGGTCGAGGGCCGTCGGATTCCACCAGCGCCAGACAGCGACGCGAACGATGGGTCGTGGCCGGCTCGTGTCACACACGACGAGGAACGTCGCGGAGCGCCGGTCCTCTCTCGCCGCGCACGCTTCCACCACGACGCGGTTCGATGAAGGCACTCACCGCCGCCGACTCATCGCGCGGTCCATGTCGCGCTTGTCCTCGCGACGTGCGATGTCCTGGCGCTTGTCGTGCTGCTTCTTGCCGGTGCCGATCCCGATGAGGATCTTGGCGCGCCCCTTCACCCAGTAGATCTTGAGCGGCACCAGCGTGGCGCCGCGGGTCTTCGCTTCGGTGGTGAACTTCGCCATCTCCCGCGTGTGCGCGAGGAGTCGGCGCGGACGGTTCGGTTCATGCTGGCGGCTCGCACCGGCCGGCGGGTACTCCGCGATCGTCACGTTGAGCAGCGTCCACTGGGGCGGATCGCCATCGGCGCGCACCCAGCCTTCCGACAGGCTCGCCTGGCCGTTGCGCAGGCTCTTCACCTCGGTGCCGACGAGCTGGATACCGCACTCGAGCGTCTCGGCGATCGCGTAGTCGTGGCGCGACTTCCGGTTCTCGATGACCGGTTCTCTGTCGGAGGGGCTGTCCTTGCGCGACTTCGCCATGGTCGTTCCCTGACTGGATCACACATCTTCGCCGATTCCCGACCCACCGCCCGGGCGACCCGCGGATTCTGGAAAGAGGCACCGGTGGACGGATCCGATCGCGAACCCGAGGGGCGATCCGAGCGTTGGAGCCGACGCCTTCCACCACTCGCCTTCCACCACGCGCCATCCACCACGCGCACCTGGAGCCTCGCTCATCCCAAACCGACCGTCCAACCGGGAGTTCCGGAAAGCCGGTCGGCGCATTCTCGGATCCTGCCTCCGCAGGATGATTCCGGAACGGTGCCGGAAACCAACCTCTGTCGCCGCACAAACCTTTGGAAAGTCGCCCTTTTGGGGGATCGGTCCGGCCAGTCCGGCGAAAGTGCAGCAGGATAACGCAAGCGCCTCCCCGCGAAGTCGTTGTCCGAATCTCATCCGCGTTCCCGTTCCGATTCCCGTTTCTCGTCCCGAGCCGCTCCCCGGCCCGGGAGTCGGCAGGCAGAAGTACTCGCCGACCAGATCCAGCCACACGCGAAGAGCCGCAAGCCTTTCCGTCGCCGGCCCCCGGCTGCGAGATCTGCGATCGCCAGTGTTGGTCAGACCCGTTTCCGATCCGTCCGTTTTCATTCTCCGGAGTCTCGATGCGTCAGCCCTTCCTCAAGTCGTCGTGCATGACTGCGGCCGTCCTCTTTACGGTGGCCGCCTCCACTCTGACCGCGCATGCCCAGGTCGCCCCGGGCAACATCAGCTCGCTTCCCGGCCCGATCGTCGGCGGCGCCTCCGCGGAGGTCGCCCGAGCGGCGTTCCTCGAGGCGAACCCCGGTGCGGGCACCTTCTACAACGAGGGAACCCTGAGCCGCGTGTACGGACCGGCGTTCTCCTCCGGCCCGAACGCCGTCGCCAGCGCCGAGCGCTTCCTCCGCGCGCACACCGCGATGTTCGGCAGCTCGTTCGACCAGCTTCTCCCGATCGGCCCGAACGGTGACGGCACCCACGTGCTCCCGATGGGCTACCGCGCCGACGAAGACGCCTACCGCTTCTCGCTCGTCGGCTACACCCAGTACCTCAACGGCGTGCCCGTCTTCCGCGGCAGCGTCCGCTGCCTTGTCCGCAACGAGCCGGGCTACCCGCTCGTCCTCGTCTCGAACGAACTGCGCGACGTGAGCGCCCTCGTCGGCAACCCGAAGGTCCGTCCGGTCGCCCCGTCCAAGATCGACCTCAAGCGCGTGTCGCGTTCGCCGCTCAACCAGTTCGGCCCCGGTGCGACCATCTCCGACACCGAGCAGGTGATCTGGGCGGGCTACGACAACGCCCCCGCCGCCGAGCCGCGCCTCGCGATCAAGTTCATCGTCGAGGGCACCGGCGTCTTCGACCGCGACCTCTACCAGCGCATGCTCTACATCGTCGACAGCGAGACCGGCAAGATCCTCTTCCAGGAGGATCAGGTCCTGCACGCCGACGTGAATGTCACCGTCACGGGCCTCGCCACCCAGGGCGCGGCCGCCGCGGCGTGCAACGCCGAGTCCTCGCTTCCGCTCCCCTATGCACGCGTCACCTACGGGTCGACCACGCTCTACGCGAACGCCGCAGGCGTGCTCACAATCCCGAATATCTCGGCGAGCACGAGTTTCACATCGACGGTCTCCGGGCAGTGGTTCGCGGTGAACGACGTTGCGAACGGCGCCATCGGCACGCTCACCCAGTCGAGCGCCGGCGGCGCGCTGAGCTTTGTCCACAACGCGGCAAACAACGTCGAGGACCAGCTGGCGGAGGTCAACGCGTATATCCACGCGAACTACATCCGCGACACCGCGCTGGCGGCGAACCCCTCGTACCCATCGATCGGCTCGCAGACCAGCTGGCCGATTAATGTGCAGGTCACCGGCAGTTGCAACGCGTTCTACAACGGAACCTCGATCAACTTCTATCCCTCGGGCGGCGGCTGCAACAACACCGCGTTTAGCCAAGTCGTCCACCACGAGTACGGACACCACCTCGTGAACCGCGCGGGCTCGGGCCAGGGCGAGTTCGGCGAAGGCTACGGCGACGTGTGCAGCGTGCTCGTCTCAGATGATCCGCGCCTCGCGATCGGCTTCCAGACGTGCGGTACGGGCATCCGCAACGCCGACAACACGTGCCAGTTCTCGTCGACCGGCTGCTCGAGCTGCGGTAGCGCGATCCATTCGTGCGGCCAGCTCCTCTCGGGCTGCTTCTGGGATCTCCGCGACAACCTCCTCGCGTCGCAGCCGTCGACCTACCGCACCACGCTCGCAAACCTTGCGATCGACGCGGTCCTCCTGCACACCGGAACGAGCATTAACGCCGACATCACGATCGACGTACTCACGATCGACGACAACGACGGCAACATCGCCAACGGCACGCCGAACTACACGGCGATCAACAACGCGTTCAGCTTGCACGGCCTTCCGGGTCCGGCGCTCCAGCTGATCGGCATCTCGTTCCCCTCGGGTCGTCCGGCGTTCACGGCACCCGCGGGAGGCACGACGGTCGACTTCAACGCAGTCGCGCTCGCCGGTAGCCCCGCACCGAACACGGGCAAGCTGTTCTACCGCGTCGGTCCGACGGGCTCGTTCACGCAGGTGAACGCCGTCCAGCTCTCGCCGAACAACTACCGCGCGACCTTCCCCGCGCTCCCGTGCGGCAGCGCTGTCCAGTACTACGTTTCGGCGAATGCCACCTCCGGTGTGGCGGTCAACGACCCGACCGATGCACCGACCAACGTCTATCTCGCCGTGTCGGCCACGGGCCTCAACGAGGCGTTCGTGGACACCGTCGAAACGAACCTCGGTTGGACGCTGACTTCCGCGGGCGACACCGCGACGTCCGGAGTCTGGGTCCGTGGCGACCCGCTGGGAACCACGAGCGGAGCGACCCCGGTGCAGCCCGACAACGACGTCACGGCGGCACCTGGCGTGAACTGCTTCTTCACCGGCCAGGGCACCGCGGGCGGTTCGCTCGGCGAGAATGACGTCGACGGCGGTTTCACCACGCTCACCTCACCAACCATGGATGCGTCGGGTGGCGAAGCCTACGTCACCTACCACCGCTGGTACTCGAACCAGCAGGGCGGCTCGCCGAACGCGGACACCTTCCGCGTGCAGATCTCGAACAACAACGGCTCCACCTGGGTTCCGCTCGAGACCGTCGGACCCACGGGCGCCGAGGTCAACGGCGGCTGGATCTTCAAGGAGTTCCGCGTCGCGGACTTCGTGGCTCCGACCAACCAGGTCCGCATCCGCTTCATCGCGGATGACGCCGGAACTGGCTCGCTCATCGAGGCGGCCGTCGACGAGGTGCGTCTCCGCAAGATCGTCTGCGGCAACCCTGCCGACCTGAACGGCGACGGCACGGTCAACGCGGCCGACCTCGCGATCATGCTCAGCAACTGGGGTACCGGCGGCGTGGGCGACCTCAACGGCGACGGCAGCGTCGAGGCGAGCGACCTGGCCGGCCTGCTGGGCGCCTGGGGCTGAACCCGGTTCCGCGACCAGTCCTGAACGCAACCAACCCCCGCGGGGCCCTTCCGGGCCCCGCGGTTTCTTTTTGCGGATTCCCGCAGGAACGCACGGGTTGCCCCGCCTTCGGGATTCGGCTATCTTCTCCCTCCCCCAACGACTCGCGTCGTGCGGGGCCACCTGCCCAGGTGGCGGAATTGGCAGACGCGCCAGCTTGAGGTGCTGGTGGTGTAACAACCTTGGAGGTTCGAGTCCTCTCCTGGGCACTCAGCAACCCGGTCGCCAAGCGACCGGGTTGCTCTCATTTTCACGGCACTCAGCAACCCCGTCGCCAAGCGACCGCGCTGCCTCCACTCTCGGCGCACACAGCGACCTGCTCGATCACGCGCGACACGTGCGCGTCACACCCCGCGTGTGCCGGGATCCCAGATCAGTTTGTGAAGCTGCGTCTGCTGCCGGACCGGAAGGTTGTCGGCCAGGATCCACTCCGCAAGCGTGCGCGGGTCGAGCCCGGGGCAACCGAGGATCTCAAGCCCCTTCTTCTGCGGAAACGCCGGGCTCATGAGCACGGCCGCGCAGCGATCGGCCAGTCGATGCTCGGCGATCTGGTCGCGCGCCCACTCGTAGTCGGCGCGGTCGGTGATCACGAACTTCACCTCGTCGCGCGTCCGCAGATCGTCGATGTTCGACGGCAGGTTGCGCGCGCATTCGCCCGAACCAGGCGTCTTGAGGTCGAGGATTCGGATCGCCGCGGGATGGCACGGCGCGATGTCCACGGCGCCCGAGGTCTCGATGAGCACGGTGATCCCCCGCTCGCAGAGCACACGGATCAGATCGAACGCACGCTTCTGCGCGAGCGGCTCTCCACCCGTCATCTCGACGAGCCGCGCGCCAGCACGCTCGATCTCGCCGAGGATTTCGGCGAAGGTCCGCGGCGATCCCTCGCGGAACGCGTACTCGGTGTCGCAGTAGTGGCAGCGCAGCGGGCAGCCGGTGAGGCGCACGAAGAAGCACGGGCAGCCCGCCCAGGTCGACTCGCCCTGGATCGAGTAGAAGAGCTCGTTCACCCGCAGCGTCTGCTGCAGGAGCTCCGTCGGAAGACCGTCGGTCAGCGCGCCCATCGCTTCTCCGTGACTGGATCGATCGGCGGACCGATCGGAAGACCCACGCTCAGAACACCCACGCCTCGACTCGGGCCTGCTGCTCGTGCTCGGCCGTCAGCGTGCCCTCGATCAAGGGCAGCGTGAGGATGAGCGCATCGAGCAGATCGCCCTCCTCGTCGTGGATCGCCTCGACCGCGGTTTCCGACGCGATCTCGAGCCCCTCCTTGCGGAGCAGCCGCACGAACTCCTCGCGCAGTCGCCGCGGCGGATCGCCACCGCCCTTGTAGCCCTTGTGCGGCCATCCGTGATGGCGCAGGACGCTCGCGGGACACCCCTCGCACACCCGCACCGCAGGCGTCGCGCCGGGCGGCAGTTCCACCGGATCGATCGCGACGCCCTCTCGGGCGAGCGGAAGCAGGATCTCGGTGATGACCGTGTAGGTCTGCTTGAAGACGCGCAGGTTCATCGGCGCCATCGGCGTCGCAAGCGCGCGGTCGCACGCCCGCTTCGGCTCGCGCCGCGACATGTCGCGCATGGCGCCGCGCCACGAGCGCGCGTTTGGAAACGAGTCCATCCACTCGGCGACCGCGCGCCAGGTGAACGATCCGTCGGCCGACAGTGCGAGGCCCTCGGGGCGCTCCTCGGCGAAGCACTCGAGCGGTAGCCCGAACGGCGCGTCGATCCGCCAGATGTGGCGACGCCCGTCGTCCTGGCTCGCGAGGATCGCCTTCCGCAGGCCGTT
Organism: Planctomycetaceae bacterium; assembly: GCA_021297795.1. Classification (GTDB taxonomy): domain Bacteria; phylum Planctomycetota; class Phycisphaerae; order Phycisphaerales; family SM1A02; genus QWPT01. The sequence continues at coordinate 10,350 of JAJTGL010000019.1, read as the reverse complement.
TCGGTCGACGCGCGGTCGCACGGCCACCGCGCTGCGCGAGGAGAGCTCGCGCTCGGCGATGCGGATCTTGGCGGCGCCTCCGCCGTCGGCTCCCGAGAAATCGACGCCGTGGATGATGGTGGAGCCGGCGGCGGCCACCGCGGTCTGGCTTGCGTGCTTCATGGTCGTGTTGGGTGGCGCTCGATGGCGCGCACCGATCTCGGTCGGACTGTCGGGATCTGGCGGTTCGGACGTCGGGGGTGTCGCCGGAGTGCGCCTCAGCCGAGGCCGCAACTTCCCATCGGCTTGCCACAGCCGCAGCCCGCGGAGTGGACGTGCCCGCCACCCGTCGAAAACGATGACGAGGGCGACGCGGCGGACGCCGCACCGCTCACGCCGAACACCGAGAGGCGGCGACGGAACGTCCGGCCACGACCCGCGGGATCCTCGACGGGCGCGTCCGCATCCTTCATGGTGCGCAGGAGCTCGATGACTTCTCCGTCCTCGATCGCTTCGTACTCGTAGATGGGCATCCGGTCAGGATAGCGGCCCGCCCGTACACTGCGCAGATGGAAGGCGACCGAAAGAGCGTCCGAAAGCCTCGCGCGAAGACGCGCACGCACGACTTCACCGACAAGAACCGGGGCGTCCGCCTGCAGAAGGCGCTTGCCGACGCGGGCGTGGCGGCTCGCCGCGAATGCGAGGAACTGGTGCTGTCGGGCGCCGTCACGGTGAATGGCCACACCGTCGACACACTGCCGGCGTGGGTCGACCCCGCGACCGACCGGATCGAGGTGTACGGCCGGCCGCTGCGCCGTGCCGAGCAGCACGTGTACGTCGTGCTCTTCAAGCCGCGTGGCACGGTCTGCACCAACAGCGACCCCGAGGGACGTCCGCGCGCGATCGATCTCGTGCAGCATCCGTCGCGCGCGCGGCTCTACTGCGTCGGGCGGCTCGACCTCGACACCTCGGGACTCCTGATCCTCACCAACGATGGCGAGTTCGCGAATCGCCTCACGCACCCGCGCTACGAGGTGCCGAAGGGCTACGACGTCACGCTGGATGGAAGCCTCGGCGAGGCCGAGATCGCGCGGATCGAACGCGAGATCTTCCGACGCGACCGCGCCGGTGGCGACATGCGCGGCACCAGTTCGCTGCGGCTCGTGAACCGCGAGTCCGACAAGACGGTCGTCCATCTCGAGCTCTGCGAGCACCGCAATCTGCAGATCCGTCCGCTGATGCTGGAGTTGGGCCACCCCGTCAAGAAGCTCCGCCGCTCGAGCTTCGGTCCGCTGCGCCTCAAGGGCCTGGCGGTCGGCGAGTGGCGCGATCTCACGCCGAAGGAGATCGAGATCCTGCGCAGCGCTTCCCGCGGCAAGGGCGGCGGACGCGCGCTGGCGCCGAAGAGCCCGAAGCGTTCGATGGAGGAGTTCGCCGCTGCACGCGAGGCGCGTGCGGCGACGGCCGGAGCGCCCGGAAGCGACGCACCCGTGATGTCGCCGCAGGCTCCGAAGTCGTCGAACCCCACGAAAATCGCGCCCATTGCGAAGATTCCGTTCCCGGCGCGCGCGCCGGCGAAGGCACAGGCGGGCGTTCCCGCGAGGAGTCCCGCGAAGGGCCACGCGAAGAGTCCCGCGAAGAGTCCCGCGAAGAGTCCGGCGCGAAACGCATCTACGCCGCCGCGCGAGTCTGCGCGCACGCCGGATCGCGAGCAACGTCCGCGCGAATCTGCGCGAGGCGAAACGCGCGGCGCACCACGCAACGACCCGCGCGGACGCGGCGCGGACGCGCCGAAATCGCGCGGATTTTCGGGCGGTCGCGCTCCCGGCAAGGCCCGCGGCCCGTCGCAGGGGCGCGGCCCTTCCAACGCGCGCGGGCCTTCGAGTACGCGCGGTCCCGCACGGGACTCCGGCCGAACGATGGATCGAGGTCGTACGAAGGGACGCGGCCGATGACGCCGTCGCGTCGCGCGCAGGCCTTCGTCGGCATCGCGGCGCTCGTCGCATGCGCATCGATCGAGGCCGCGACGCCGACCGACCACGACGCGCCGGCAGCGACCACGCGGCCCGGCTTCAGCGGCCTCGAGCTTGTCGAGCGTCCGGAGGGACTGTTGGTCTGGCGCGTCGGCCCGGGGCCACTCGACGGTGATTTCCTCCAATCCGCATCGGTCGCGCGCGGCGACCTCGTCCTCGAGATCGATGGAGCACCTGCCACGCTCGCACTCTGGCGGTCGAGGAGCACGCAGGCCTCCGGCACCACCGTGACCCTCCGCTACCGCGAGGGCCAGCCGCGCGGTTGGAGCGGAGCGCCGAACGCGCAGGGCGAACTCCGCGACGTCGCGTTCGTGCTCGACGATGCGGAACTTTGGCGCGGCCTGCACGGACGCGCTGACCTCGCGCCGCTCGCACCTCCCGCGCCCGGTCCTCAGGCCGGCTCCGCAAACGACACGCAGCTCGTCGCAGACGCCGTGCTCCAACTCGGTCCCGAGGCGCGAGCCCGCGCCGCGAAGCTGCGCGAGCGGCTTGCGCGCGTTCCCGACGGCTTCCGCGATCCCTCGACGCCGACGCTTCTCCGGAGCGCCCTTGCGGATCCTGCCGCGATCGCCGCGCGATGCGAGCACGCGGTTCCATCCGACGAGGCGTTCCGTCTGGCGCCCTACCGAGCGATGGCGGAATTCGTCGCGCATCTCGCCGGCGAGCCGAAGCTCGAACTGCCGCCAGCGCAAGGCCGCTTCCAGATCCAGCACTCGGATGCCTGCATCTGGTTCATCGACTTCCTCCTCAACCCGTCGCGCGTCCGCCATCAGGCCGAGGTGCCGGCCGAGGCCGCAGCGCACGGCGCACTGCGACCGCTCGTCGAGGGGCGCCTCGAGAATCTGCTCGTCCGCGGTGCGACGGCGCGCGAGGAGATGCTCGCGCTGCGCGGAATCCCCGCGCTCACGCCCACCGAGGCTGCGCAGATGATCGCGCACTTCGATGTGATCCCCGAGATTTCGCCGGAGGTCGCCGCGAGCGAGGCGGTCGAACTGCCCGAAGCGCTGCGCGGCGCGGTCGAGGGTGCGATCGTGAACGCAAGCGAGATCCCCGAACTCGGCTGGGTCGTCGTCGGCGGCACGGGTGCCAACAGCTACGACCTCGCCAAGATCGCCGGCGTCTTCGATCTCGGCGGCGACGACCGCTACCGCTGGGGTGCGCCGCAGGGCGCGCACCGCCTGGTCGTCGATCTCGCCGGCAACGACGCGCATACGTCGCCCGAAGGTTCCACCGGTCCCGCCGCGGCGCTCGGCGCCTTCGCCGCCATCGACGACCACGGCGGCGACGACACCTACGAGGGCGGTGCGCTGACGGGCGGTGCCGCGCTCGGCGTGTCGCTGATCGTCGATCGCGGCGGCAACGATCGCTACCGCGGCGGCTCGTGGAGTCTTGGTGCTGCGGCGGGTGGCGCGGCGCTCGTCGTCGATCTGGCGGGCGATGATGAGTGGAATGGCGAGGGCATGTCGCTCGGCGTCGGCGGCCCGTCGGGCGTCGGTGCCATCGTCGACGTCGCGGGCAACGACCGCACGACGCTTGGCGCGCGGCCTTCGGTGTACGGCGTCGAGGGCCAGCGGCGTGGCTTCGGCATGGGCTTCGGGCTTGGCTTCCGCCTCGTGGCCGCGGGAGGCGTGGGCGCGTACGTCGACCTCGCCGGCGACGACCGTCGCACCAGCGGCGAGTTCTCGCAGGGTTGCGGCTACTACCTCGGACTCGGACTGCTCGTGGACCGGGCGGGCAACGATGCGGTCGAGTGCGATCGCTACGGCCTCGGTGGCTCGGCGCATCAGGCGGCGGGCGTGTACCTCGACCGCGAAGGCAACGACCGCTACCTCGGCAAGACCGCGGTGCATGTGGGGGGCGCGTGGGACGAGTCGATCGGCGTCTTCATCGACGGCGCGGGTGACGACGCGTATGCGGTCGCCGCACTCGCCCTCGGTGGCGCGGCGAACCAGTCGATCGCGATCGCGATCGACCGCGCAGGCGCCGACCGCTACGAGGCGGCGATGCCTTCGCTCGGATCGGGCGGAACGAACGACTACCACTTCGACGAATACCAGGTCGGCTCGCTCGGGCTCTTCCTCGATCTCGACGGCGCCGACACCTACCCGGGAGCCGCCGGCAACGACCGCGACGACGGCCGTGGCAACGACCGTGTGATCGCATCGCCCGAGGCGATCACTGCTCTGGGCAAGGGTGCGGACGGCGTCTTCGTCGATCGGACCGTGCCGCCGCCCCCCGCCCCGCCGGCAGCGAGCCCGGACGCGCCCACACCCGGATCGCGGTAGGCCGAAGCCCCGGTCAAGGCGGGCTCGACCGCTTCGCCGCGGACGCAATCGTTCGATTCACGCAATCCCCGCCCAACTTTCCGTGTTCTCGGTCTATCCTGCCGAAACAACCAACGGAGGGGTCGCTTGTCCGGAAGCCCGGACGACGCCCGAAGTTCGACCGGTAGGCAGGACGCCTTTTGCGAGCGAAGGACATGCTCGACCAACACAATCACGCCCATCCCAGGCAAGACGGATCGCACCCGCACGCACCCTCGATGAACGCCCACGCGGGCGGTCTGTCGGCACCCTTCGGCTTCGCGACGATCACCGTCGAACCGGTCGCGGTTCCGGTCTCGGCACCGCTTTCGGTCGCCGCGCCCCGCGCGACATCGACCGCGCCGAGCGGCCCGTCGAAGCTGTCGGAACTCGTCTCGCGCGCCGAGACGATGATCGCGCATCTCGAGGCACGACTCGCGGAGGAGAAGCTCGCCAACGAGCGCGCCGCGAAGAACACCGCCGACCTCGACGAGCGCCTTCGCCTCGGCGTGCGCATGCTGCAGGCCTTCGACGTGCAGGTCGAACGCGGCGAGAGCGCTGCGCAGCGCGCGCAGGAGTCGATCCGCGTCGCCGACGAGTCGTTCCGCACGAGCGCCGAGCACGCCGGGCAGTCGATCCAGTCGCTCGCCGAGCGGCTCGCCCGCGAGAAGTTCGAGTGGCTCGAGCGCGAGCTCTCGTGGCGCTTCGAGCGCGTGAAGGAAGTCGAGGAGCGCATCGAGCAGGCCGCGAACGGCAAGCTTGCTTGGCTTGACGGCGAGCTCGAGACGCGGCTCGGACGGATCGGCGGCGCGATCGAGCGTGCGAGCGAGATGCTCGCGCGCTCCGAAGCCGCGATCGCACGGATCGAGGGCGCCGGCGAGATCGTCGAGCGCGCCGAGCGCGCCACCGCCGCGCTCGCCGGACTCACGTCCGAAAGCCAGCGTCACATCGAGACGCTCGTCGCGCGGACCGGAGATGCCGGCGCCGTGCGCGAGGCGCTCGGAACGCTCGTGCACGAGGTTTCGGCCGCGCGCGAGTCGGTCCAGGGCGAGATGCGCCGCATGCGCGACGATCTCGGCTGGCTGGTCGAGAAGAGCGAGCGGCTGAGCGGCGAACTCGTCGAGCGTGCCGATCACGCCGCGCGATCCTGCGATGACCTGCGCGTCGCGAACGACGCCTCCTCACGCTTCGCGGCGGAACTGGCGATCTGGAAGGACCTGGCCGCTGGAACCGACCGCGATGCGGTGCGGCCGATCGCGGACGCGATCGCCGCGAGCGTGCGCGATGAACTTGCCGCGGACATGCGCGGGTTCTCGAGCGCGCTGCGTCAGCTTGCCTCGCGCGCCGACGGCGCCTTCGCCGCGATCCGCGTCGATCCGGCGCTCGTCGCGCAGGGCGGCGGGCACGGCGCGCACTTCGCAACCCGCGATGCGGGCAGCGCCCGCGATCTCGCGCGCACCTTCGCGAGCGAGATCTCGCGACTCGGCGGCGGCGAACCCGCGCACGCGCCTGGCGCCAATCCCGCAATCGCGGTCAACCAACCGATCGAGATCGAGGCGGGATCGACGACCGAGTCACCGACGAACGACTCCGTCTCGGTCTGACCTTCCGCGCGCTGGTCGATCCGCTCCAACCCACCGAGCAACGCACCCACAGCCCCCGCCCAGCGGGGGCTGTTTCTTTCCCGCGAACGACCGCCGAACCCCGCCCGATGCACGGTTTCTGCGGCCTTCACCGCCGTTTCTCGACCGATTGCAGCAAACGCGGCATGTGGACGAAAGTCGCCCCCGACGACGGCCGACGAAGTCAGCATGACCCCCTACACGCTCACCACGACCAACCGCGAGACCAACCTTGCCCAGTTCGTCTCGATCGAGCGCTGCAGCCGGGGCATCCTGGCGAAGGTGGTCTGCCCGACCGTCGGCCAGCGCGAGGCGCCGATCATCGCCGCCGAGATCGCCGAAGCTCTTGCGAACGCGAACATGCCGAAGGGCAGCTCGTTCGTGCTCGACATGTCGGGCGTCACGCTCCTCACGAGCATGGGTCTCGGCATGTGCGTCGACCTCCGCAAGCGGGCCGACGCCGGCAAGTTCCGTCCGTACCTCACCGGCACCAGCCGTTCGCTCCTCGACCTCTTCCGCATGATGAAGATCGACCGCCTCTACACGGTGGTCCACGGTCGCGACGAGCTCGGCTCGATCCTCGGCTGAGCCCCTCCCGGCGGTCTGCGGGTGCGGAAACGCCTGCGTTTCCCGCGATCCCGACGGGCCCGGCCGCGCTACCATGCGCGTTCCTATGGGCCTCGAAGCCGCACTTCCCACCGACAGCGTCGTCACCACGCAGCTCAACCGCGTCATCAACTGGGCGCGCCGCTCGAGCGTGTGGCCGCTCCCGTTCGCGACCGCCTGCTGCGGCATCGAGCTGATGGCGACCGCGTGCTCGCGCTTCGACCTCGCGCGCTTCGGCGCCGAGGTCATGCGCTTCTCGCCGCGCCAGGCCGACCTCCTGATCGTCGCGGGCCGGGTGAGCGTGAAGACGCTCCCGGTGCTCCAGCGGATCTACATGCAGATGGCCGAGCCGAAGTGGGTGATCTCGATGGGTGCGTGCGCCTCCACGGGCGGCGTGTTCGACACCTACGCGGTCGTCCAGGGCGTCGACCAGTACATCCCGGTCGACGTGTACGTGCCCGGCTGCCCGCCGCGCCCGGAGATGCTCATCGAGGGAATCATGGCGATCCAGCGGATCATCGACGAGGACAACATCCCGCGCGATCCCACGGGCAAGCGCCTGCCGCTCAACATCGCGCTGACCCCGAACTACGAGGTCCGTCCGCAGCCCGTGCCGCTCGGCATCCAGCTGCCCGGCCCCGCCGCCAATCGAACGGCGGGCGGCGTGTACGTACCATCCCGCGCATGAACCTGCGTCAAGACCTTCTCGCAGCCTGCGCAGCCCTCTGCGCAGGCTGCGTCGCTTTTGCCCAGTCGCCCTCGAGCGGAGACGCGAAGCGCGTCGATGCCCCGACGCCCTCCGCGCCCGCGGACGCGTTCGCGACGATCCCCGCGGGCGAAACCGTGCTGAGGAAATCCGACGGCTCCGTCGACGCGACGTACCGCTACCGGCTCGTCGAGCCCGCGGCCGCCGCGATCGCCGATCCAGGCGCACGCGTACCGCTCGTCGTCTTCCTGCATGGCTCGGGCGAGCGCGGAAGCGACAATCGCGCGCAGCTCATCCACTTCGCAGGAGCGTGCGCGTCGGACGCGTTCCAGACGAAGGCCCCCTGCTACGTGCTTGCGATGCAGTGTCCGGCCGGCGAAACGTGGTGCCCGATCGACATCAAGGCGATGCGCGACAAGGGCGAGACCGCGAAGTTCGCGAAGGAACCGACGCGTGCGATGCGCGCGCTCATGCAGGCGATCGACGAGGTCATGGCAACGAAGGCGGTCGACCCGACGCGCGTCTATCTCACGGGGCTCTCGATGGGCGGGTTCGGCGCGTTCGATCTCGCCGCGCGGCGGCCCGAGCTCTTCGCGGCCGTCGTCCCGATCTGCGGCGGCGGCGATCCGACGACCGCCGCGATCATCGCGCGGATTCCGTCCTACATCGTGCACGGCACGGACGACCCGGTGGTTCCGGTCGCGCTTTCACGCACCATGCGCGACGCGATCGCGGCGGCGCACGCCGAGCTCGCCGATCACAAGCCCGCGGATGCGCCCGATCCGACGCCGACGCGACCGTCGAACACGACGACGAATCCGATGTACCGCGAGTACGACAAGGTCGGCCACGACTCCTGGACGCCCGCGTACCGCTTCGGCGACGGCGGGGTCCTCGACTGGATGTTCGCGCAGCGGAAGGCTGCGCGGGGCGCCGCCAGGTGAGCCCGGAGCGATGACCGAGCGCGGAAAGGACCGCGCGCGCAGGGTGCATGACCCCGCGCGCGCGATCCATCGTGACTTTCCGACCGCCTCGGGCCTGTTCAGGCGGCCGCCTTCGCCGTTCCGGCGTGGGCGTGGGAGTGCTGCTTGTGCGCCACCACCGCGCCCTTCGCGTCGGTCTTGAACTGGCTCACGAGCGACTGCAGCGACGAGATCTGCGACGCGGTCTCCTCGGCGCCCGAAGCGAGCTCCTCGGAGTTGCCGGCCGTCGACTGCGTCACCCGGTCGAGCTCGGTCACGCCGGTGTTCACCTGCGTGATGCCCTTCGCCTGCTCGTCGCAAGCGAGGGCGATCTCCGAGAGCAGCGAGTTGACGCGGGTCGTCGCGCCGGCGATCTCGTCGAGCGATTGCCCGACGCGCGCGGCGATCTCGACACCGCGGTTCGCGCGCGTCGTCGAGTCCTCGATCATCTCGGCCGTGCTCTTGGCGGCCTCGGCGGAGCGCTTCGCGAGCGAGCGCACCTCCTCGGCGACCACGGCGAATCCCTTGCCGGCCTCGCCGGCGCGCGCGGCCTCGACCGCGGCGTTCAGGGCGAGCAGGTTGGTCTGGAACGCGATCTCGTCGATCACCTTGATGATCTTCGCGATCTCCTCGCTCGACCGCTTGATCTCGGACATCGCCACGGCCATCTGCTGCATCTCGCGCTGGCCGTTGGCCGCGGCGGTCTGCGAGGCCTCCGAGACCTGGTTGGCGGATCGCGCGTTGTCGGCGTTCTGCCGCGTCATCGACGACATCTCCTCGATCGACGCGCTGATCTCCTCGAGGCTCGCGGCCTGACGGCTTGCGCCCTCGGCGAGCGACTGGCTGGCGGACGCGATCTGCGTCGCGCCCGCGTCGATCTCGGTCGCGCCCGAGCTGACGTCGCGGATGATCCCGTGCAGCGTCTCGACGAGCCCGTCGAAGCACGCACCGACGCGTCCGACCTCGTCGAGCGTGGCGACACCGGTGCGGCGGGTGAGGTCGCGCGTCTCCTGGATCGCCATGATGTTGGCGACGAGGGCGCGGAGCGGCGTCAGCACGCCGCGCACGATGAGGACGGCGACGACCGCCGCGAAGACCGCGATGACGACCGAGAACGCGGTCACCAGCGTGCGCGCCGAGGCGGCGGCGCGGTCCGCGGTCTCGCGTGCCTCCGTCTGCTCGGCGACGAGGGAATGCGCGAGCGTGGACGTCCTCTCGTTGATCTTCGGGCCGATCTGGTCGAGGCCCTGCTTCACGAGCCCGTCGCGCTCGTGCTGCAGCTCGATCGCATGATCCATGCGCTCGACCCAGAAGCGCGAGGCCTCGTCGGCCTCGGCGAGCCACGCGATGCGCGTGGGGTTCCTGATCTCCGCGTGGAGCTCCTTCACCATCGTGCCCATCGAGTGGGCGTGGGTCTTCGCCTCGTTCGCGAGGGCCTCGTCGTGCGCGCGCAGGTACTTGAAGAACCCGAGGCGCGCGGACTGGAAGTGCTCGGCGGCCTCGGCGGTCGTCAGCGCCTTCGCGGTGTCGCCGTCGGCGTGCGCGGTGGTCGTGATCTCGCCGAGCAGCGCGGCGGTGCGGGCGGCTGCGACGTTCATCTGGCTGTCGATCACTCCGTTGCGCTCGTCGATGCGGGCGACGACGTCGGCGAACCTGGCCTCGTATTCCCTGAAGTCCTGCTCGATCGCGGCGAGTTGCGCGAGCTGCTTCGGATCGTGGATCGCGGCCTTGGCCGCGGCGAGCTTCTGCTCGAACGATGCGGCTTCGTCGGCGAACTGCGCGAGGTCCCCGTCGCCGTTGTTGAGGAGGAAGGCCTTGACGGCGAGGCGCATGCCGCCGAGATCGACCTTGATCTCCTCGAGGATGCCGACCTCCGACACACGGCATTCCATCTCATGCATCGCGCCGGCGACCTGGTCGTTCGAGCGCGTGGCGACGGTGGCGACGGCGAGGATGCCCGTCGCGAGGAAGCCGAATCCGCCGGCGAGCTTCATGCCGAGCGTGATCGAGTGCGAGACCGTGCCCTCGCGGGAAACCGTGCGCGCGAGGCGCCAGCACGCGACGAACGTCACGACGAGCGCGAGGATCGCCGCTCCGCCGAAGACGACGGGAAGAAGACTCGGCGTGTGCTCGGCGATC
>JAJTGL010000108.1 GCA_021297795.1 Planctomycetaceae bacterium | reverse complement strand
GCCGAGGTGTGGTGGCCGGGATTCATCGACGCGCGTGCCCGACTCGTGTTCGCGGACGGCAGCGCGCGCGATGCGCTCTTTCAGTCGACAGGGCGCGCACCCGGCCTGCTCTTTCCGATCGACGCCGCACTTCTCGGGACGAAGTGCACGCTGACGATCGAGCATCGTTCGATCGACCCCGCCGACCGCGACAAGGATGCCTGGACCGCCTGCGCGCCGATCGAACTCGACATTCCGAGACGCGCGGCGGCTCGACCGCCGACGGGCGCGCTCACCCCGGTCGATGGCGAGGAACTCCGCACGGCGCTCGCGTCGTCGTTCGCGGAGGGGCTCATGCTGTGGAAGTCGGGTGCTCCGCGCGCGGGGCTTCGCTTCAACACGAGCGTCACCGCGGAGGAGCGATTCGAAGGCGTGGCGATCGGGCTCCTCGTCGAGTTGCTCGAGGACGACGTCGTTCGCCGAACGAGCCGCATCTGGTGGCGCGGCGGGCTCGCCGGTGCATCGCCGCGGTGGATTCCGTCCGAGGAGGACCATGACGCGCTCGGACGACTCTGGGGTGCGACGGGCGACGGCGATGCGCGCTGGAAACTCCGCGTGCGTGGTGACGTGCGACTTGCGGAGTACGCGCAGCTCCCTGCGGGAGACGCGCGGGAGCCGCTCCCCGGAGTCGTCCTCACCCGCTACTTCGCCGGTTCGTTCGAAGTACCCGTCGCCATCGAGCGCATGAATGCGCCGAGCCCGCTGCGACGCTGGCGGCTGGTCACGCCCGACGCGTCCGAGCCGACCATTCCGTAGGTGCGCCTCGGCGGAACCTCGCAAAACGACGACGCCCCGGGACCCCGTCGGGAGGCTGCGGACCGCGAGGTCCGAGCGGCTGCGCCCGGTGGGCGCCGCCGCCAGTCAGGGACGAGCGCTCGAACCCCAATGCAAGGTGGGTTCGGCGTCCATCGATCCCGACCTTCCACTCGATGAGCCGTGCACGGGGCACGCACAAAGGAGGCCTGGTCTTCGTCGCGGAACTCGCCGATCCCTTGGGGTCAAGCAAGGTTCGAGGCGATGTGCCTGACAGTCCGCCCGCAGGGGTCCCGGGGCGTCGGGCCGAGTGTAGACGCCGCCTCCTCTCCATCGAAGGGGCAACCGCCTCAGATCGACGCGGAAACACGCGGTTTGACACCGGGCGCGCAATCGCGCATCATGGTCCGACCTCAGAGGAAGACCCCATGCTCCGTACGACCGCTCTCGTTTCATCCGCCCTGCTCGCCCTCTCGCTCACCGGCTGCGCCGCGGACCCCGAGAAGACCGACCTCAAGTCGATCACCAGCAACCTCACGCCGGAGCTGATGACCACCTCCGAGCGCCCGGTGGATGTCGACGTGAACTGGGCGATGAACGCCGAGCAGGATCTGCGCGGCTTCTGGAACGACCTTGGTCGCGTCTGGCTGACCGACAAGCCGAGCGCGCTCAGCCCGTATCCGATCCAGCCGACGGGCGGACAGCCGTAATTGAGCGCTCGCAACGGAAGGCGCGGCGAGCCTGCGGCTCGCGAGCGCCGTCTTTGCTCGCTTTTGCGGCAACTCAAATCATCCGACCACCATCGACTGGGTGCCCCGGGATGAAATCCCGGGCGAGTGTGACGTGGAGGTCGGACCGTTGACGGCTCACGTCATCCGTTCCGCAGACTCCGGCTGCGCCTCCGTCTCCGGGCACACATCACACACGACTCCAAACCCGTCACCAACGGAGTCCGTGAAACCTGTGTGCCCGCAGACGAAGTCTGCGGAACACCGGACGTGGGAGTCGATCCAACGACGGCTCACGCCATCCGTTCCGCAGACTCCGGCTGCGCCTCCGTCTACGGGCACACATCACAAACGACTCCAAACCCGTCACCAACGGAGTCCGTGAAACCTGTGTGCCCGCAGGCGAAGTCTGCGGAACACCGGACGTGGGAGTCGATCCAACGACGGCTCACGTACTCCGTTCCGGGGATTGCATCCCCGGGCACCCGATCGTTCGACGGCGGTCGATGCAGTCCCGCATGATGAAATCCCGGGAACGTTCGACGTCGGAGTCGAGTCACCAAAGGCTCGCGACTTCGACGGCTCACGCCATCCGTTCCGGGGATTGCATCCCCGGGCACCCAATCCAACGCTTCCCACCCCGTGAAAGTCGCACCGTGAAAGTCGCACCTTGGTAGCCGCCCTCATGCGCTCGCCAAACCACCGCCCGCGCAGCCCTACCGACAGAACGCCTACCATCGCCGCTTCCCCTGCGGCCCATGACCGACCTCGCGCACCTTCCTCTCCCCGTCCGCATCGTCGGATCGTTCGCGCGGTCGTTCCATCCCGCGACGCTTCCTCCGATGCTGCGGCGCACATACGGGCGCGAACTCGTCAGCTGGGCGTTCCTTCCGCTGATGCTCGGCGCGATCGAGGGCGGCACGATCGGCATCGTCATCAAGAAGGCCTTCGACGGGCAGCCCGGCGTCGATCCCGAGTGGCTCGACCTCGCGACCGCGTGGGCGCTCGCCGCACCGAACGTCGCCAACCTCACCAGTTTCCTCTGGGCCGCGCTTGCGAAGGGCCGCCCGAAGGTGGCCTTCATCTCGTGGCTGCAGATCACGTCGTGCCTCCTCGTCGCGGCGATCGCGCTCTGTCCGCGCAACGGCTGGGGACTGCTGGCGACCTGCATCGCACTCGGCCTTGCGCGCACCGCATGGACCGGCGTCATCACGATCCGCGCCGCCGTGTGGCGCAACAACTATCCGACCGCCAGCCGCGCCACCATCGCGGGCAAGCTCGCGACCGTGCAGAGCCTCTTCCTCGCGGCAGCCGGCCTCATCGTCGGTCGCGCGATGGACGCCGATCCCGACAACTACCACTACCTCTTCCCGCTGCTTGCGCTCTTTGGGCTCTTCGGCAACCAGATCTACCGGAAGGTCCGCCTGCGCCGCGCACGGCAACTCCAGCGCGCGGAACTCGACGGGCGCAAGAAGGACACGGGATTCAGCCCGATGGGCATGATCCGGCTGCTGCGCGAAGACAAACTCTACGCGCGCTTCATGTGGTGGATGAGCGTCTTCGGCTTCGGCAACCTCATGCTCAGCGCGCCGATGACGTTCGTCATCATCGACGAACTGAACATGTCGTACACCGCAGGCATCATGATCAACGCGATCATCCCGCTCGCGGTGATGCCGTTCGCGATCCCGCTCTGGTCCCGCTACATGGCGAGGACGCACATCATCCAGTTCCGATCGGTGCACGGCTGGACCTTCGTGAGCGCGAGCGTCGCGGTGACGGCGGCGTCGTACCTCCATTCGCCCGCGCTGATCTACCTGAGCGCGATCCTTCTCGGCGTTGCCTACGCGGGCGGCACGCTTGCGTGGAACCTCGGCCACCAGGACTTCGCGAGCGCCGAGCGCGACGCCGACTACATGGCGGTGCACGTCACGCTGAACGGGATTCGCGGCATCCTCGCGCCGATCGCCGCCTGGGCCCTGCATCAGTGGCTCGCTCCGATCGGATACGCGCCGCTCGTCCTCGTCACCTGCACGGTCATCAACGCGGCGGGCGTGCTTGGTTTCGTCTCCATGCGCTCGTCGATCGTGCCGCGCCCCGCCGAGGACGCGACGTCCACCGCCGCGGCCGCGTGAGGCCAGATAACCGCCCGAGGCGTCGCACACACGCCACGGCGCACCCGCGGCGGCAAGCATGTTTTTCCTCGCGGCCTTGCGACGGTCCTGTTATCGTTCTCGATTCCCCGCTTCCGAGGCGGGGTGCCCCGGTCACAAGTTCAGGCGGTCGCCTGGCCCGGTTCAACACTTGCTCGGCGCGCGACGGCTCGTTGCCTTCGCGTGGGAAACACAACACACATGGTCGACTACAACCTGATCGAGGATCTGAAGCTTCAGGACGGCGAAGTGGAGCGCATGCTCCGCGAGGCCTACGGCGAGAAGGTCGCCAAGGGCGAGATGGACGCGCTCATCTCGCAGGAGATCAGCGGACTCGCGCCGGGAAGCATCCTCAAGGGTCGTGTCGTCGGCTTCGCCGGTGACCACGTCGTCGTCGACGTGGGCCTCAAGAGCGAAGGCCACATCGATCGCAACGAGTTCGAGGACATCGACGTCGCCGTCGGCGACGAGGTCGAGGTCCTCCTCGAGAGCCTCGAGGACGAGTCCGGCGGCGTGCGCCTCTCGAAGCGCAAGGCCGACCGCATCCGCGGCTGGGAGATGATCCTCCAGACCCGCAAGGAAGGCGACGTGATCGAGGGCAAGTGCCTTCGCAAGATCAAGGGCGGCCTGCTCGTCGACATCGGCGTGCCGGTCTTCCTCCCCGCATCGCAGGTCGACGTGCGCCGTCCGGGCGACATCGGCGAGTTCGTCGGAAAGCCGATGCGCGCGATGATCCTCAAGATCGACGAGGAGCGCCGCAACATCGTCATCTCGCGCCGCAAGCTCATCGAGGATGAGCGCGACGCCGCCAAGAAGCGCCTGCTCGAGGGCGTGCGCGAGGGCGACCTCGTGCGCGGCATCATCACGAACGTCGCCGACTTCGGCGCGTTCGTCGACCTCGGCGGCATCGACGGCCTCCTCCACATCACCGACATGTCGTGGGGCCGCGTGAACCACCCGAGCGAGATCGTCCGCATCGGCGACGAGATCGAGGTCAAGATCCTCAACATCGACCGCGAGCGCGAGAAGATCGCCCTCGGCCTGAAGCAGAAGGAAACCTCGCCCTGGGAGCAGATCGAGGCGAAGTACCCCGTCGGCTGCCGCGCGAAGGGCGAGGTCGTCAACCTCATGTCCTACGGCGCGTTCGTGCGCCTCGAGGAAGGCATCGAGGGCCTCGTGCACATCTCCGAGATGTCGTGGACCCGTCGCGTCAACCACCCGAGCGAGCTCGTCTCGGTCGGCCAGGAGATCGACGTGGTCGTCCTCGACATCAACAAGGAGAAGCTCGAGATCTCGCTCGGCGTCAAGCAGACCGAGGTCAACCCCTGGGAGCTCGTCGCCGAGAAGTACCCGACCGGCACCGTCATCGAGGGCAAGGTCCGCAACCTCGCCAACTACGGCGCCTTCATCGAGATCGAGCCGGGCATCGACGGCCTCCTCCACGTCAGCGACATCAGCTGGACGAAGAAGGTCGCGCACCCGAACGAGCTCTACAAGAAGGGCGACGTGGTCAAGTGCGTCGTGATCGACGTCGACCAGGAGAAGCAGCGCGTCGGCCTCGGCGTGAAGCAGCTCACCGAGGATCCGTGGGTCGAGGCGATCCCGTCGGCCTACCGCCCGGGCATGATCGTGAAGGGCAAGATCACCAAGATCACCAACTTCGGCGTGTTCGTCGAGCTCGAGGAAGGCCTCGAGGGTCTCCTCCACATCTCCGAGCTCAGCGACCAGAAGGTCGAGAACCCGCAGGACGTGGTCAAGGTCGGCCAGGAGGTCGAGGTCAAGATCCTGCGCGTCGACACCGACGATCGCAAGATCGGTCTCTCGCTCAAGCGTGCCCAGTGGGGTACGGGTGCGGGCGAGCAGCGCAGCGGTGGCAGCGGCGGCGGCGACGAGTTCGATCGTCCGGCGCGCGGCGGCCGCGCGTCCCCGGCACGCGGTGGTCTCGACGACCACGGCGCGATGGGCAGCGACCGGTTCAGCTTCTGAACCAGCGCTGATCGGCGACAAAGCAACCCGGCCGCGGCATCCTGCCGCGGCCGGTTTCTTTCGGGGTGGTTGGGTCGGCCGGAGGGTGCGCTCGAACGCGCGGCGCCTTCGGATCGCACGGGTCGTCTCAGCAGAGCGCGATGAACGCGAGCAGGCTGAGCAGTAGGATCTTGCGGCGGTTGTCGACGGGAGCGAGGATTCTCGAGATCAGCATGGCGTATTCCGTTCTTCAGTTGTCCTGCCGCCGCGGCCTCGCCGCGTCCGAGCAACCTATCGCAACAACGGTGCCATGCGCCGTCGAGGCGCGATTTCGGGCCGGAATCGGCCTCCGGCGGTTCCATCTGTGCGGGCTGTTGCAGGTCGTTGCGGCGATCTGTTGCATCCTCGCAACACCTGTGGCGCACGCGCAGGCCCCGGCCGACACGACCGCGATCGAGGCGTTCCTGGCCGCGCGCGGATGGCTCGACCGGGACTCCCTCCCCCCGCTCGAGGCACCGGAGGCGCGCATCGAGTTGCCCGGCACCACGGCGGTCGCGCTTCTCCTGCGCGCCGACGGTCGCGTCGTCGGTCGCGGCGAGGACGCGACGGGCGATGCGCTGATGGTTCGACGCGCCGCGGGCCGGGCCGTCGCCGAGGCGCTCGGCGACGCGACGATCCGTGCAGTGCGCGCCGAACTCGGCGATCGCGTGACGTCGCGGCTCTCGCTCGAGATCGAGCTTGCCGGCCCCACGCGGCCGCTGCTCGGACGGACGGTGCTCGAGGCGTCGGCGCGCGTCG
The DNA here is from genome assembly GCA_021297795.1 of Planctomycetaceae bacterium. Classification (GTDB taxonomy): domain Bacteria; phylum Planctomycetota; class Phycisphaerae; order Phycisphaerales; family SM1A02; genus QWPT01. The sequence goes on along the minus strand of JAJTGL010000108.1, from coordinate 2,239 downwards.
TGCCGGGGTCCGAGGGCGTGGCGCTCCTCAAGGGCGACGAGGTGTTCCGCGCGTTTCCATCGCGTCTTCTCGCGAACGACTCCGCGGATCGCCCCGACTCCACCATCACGGGGCTCATGCGCGCGGCAGGACTGCCCGCGAAGGAACTGCGCGAGTTCGGCCCCGCCGATCGAGTCTCGCTGGCGCGCTTCGACACGATCCGGCTGCGACAGGGCACCGCGACCGCGGCGCCCTCCATCGTGGTCCGCGGCGGACGCGTGATCGAACTCGCGGAAATCTCGCCCGGATTCGTGCGCGCGCTCGCCGGGCAGCTGGCTGCGCGACTCGCCGGGCAGGTGATGCCGCTGCCGCAAGCGGCCGGACCCGGGGCATCCGGAGCATCGGGTGCGGCCGCAGCCGAGCGCTGGGGCCTGCTCGGCACCTACAACCCGACCGCCGACATCCACGAGCCCGCATTCGCCGGAGCAAGGGACGAGGCTTTCGCGGCGCTCGCGCTCGCGTGCGCGTCCCGCGCGGTGTCGCTCCCCGAGCCGACACGCGCGCACGCGCGCACCGCGGCGCGCCGCCTCGTCGACGCGCTGCTCGCACGCGCGACTTCGGAACGCGGCGACGCCGGGGACGCGATGACGCTGCTAGTCCTCCGTACGATCGATGGCGACCAACCACACCCTTCGGAAGGAGCGCTCTCGGAGCGCGTACGTCGCGCCGCCGACGCGATGCTCGTGCTGCTCACCGCACGTCCCGCGCCGCCCGCGGGCGGTGAAGCCGAGAAGCGCGAACCTGGAACGGCCGAACACTCGGCGCCCGGCTTCGATGGAGCGACGCTCGAGACCGCAGCCCTGGTCGCCGCGGCGCTCACCGCGCCTCGCGCGACCCCGGAGGAGCATGCGATCGCGGCGACGCTCGTCGACGCCCTGCTTGCAGGAACCACGTCCGCACGCGGCCGCCTCGCGGATGCGATGCTCCCGCTTGCACTCGCACTGCACTCCAAACGGCTTCCCGAACCGACGCGCGTCGCGCTCGACGGAGTGCTCGTCGAACTCGCCACGCTGCTCGACACCCTGCAACTCCTTCCGGCGCCGGCCGGACAGGCAAACGGCCCAGGGGACGTCGGAGATCCCCTGCGCGCGAATCTCGCGGTCGCCGACTTCCCACCCGACCTCGTCGGCGGCTTCGCACTCCCGGGCGCCCGCGCGTCGAAGGCCGACGCCCAGGGCCTTCGGATCGCCGCGGCGCTCGCACTTCTCCGGAAGTCCGAGGAGAGCGGAGCTCCGCTCGATCCGAGACTCCGTGCCTCCGTGAGGTTCCTCGCGCAGCACGTGGCGGACGAGCCGTGGACCGACGGTTTCCGACGGCCCGACGCGCTGCGCGGGCTGGTCCGGGCCTCGCTCGCCTCGGACGACTGCCCACCGGCGGCAACCGCGGCGGGCCTGATCCTGGCGGTGCTGTCCCTTCCCGCGGCGACCGAATAGCGGCGGGCGGGAACTTCCCGAAATCCGATTGTCCCAAACTCGGCAAATTGCCGAAGTTCACCGGAAATGCGCCCCGAAGCGTGACGTATATTCGCAAGGTCCGGAGATCCCATCGGTCCCGGTAGCCAGACCCCTCTCACGGAGTCGTCCATGCACCCGAAGCATCGCTTTTCGGTCCTCGCCGCCGTCCTCCCCTCGCTCATGACCACCGTCGGTGCCGTCCTCGTGGCGGGCACGATCACCGGTGGCGCAAACGCACAGGGCCTCTCCGAGCGTCTGCAGGCCGTCGGCGAGCAGCGCCGCGAGGCCGCGCGCAACGACGTCACGAAGGCGAAGCTCCTGGGCGCCCTCCTCTACACCGACGTGACGGTCGCCTTCGACAAGGTGACTGCGCGCGCCGCGTTCGAGTACGTCGGACAGCAGATGGGCGTGCCGCTCGTTGTCCGCTACGCGGGTGAGGGTGGTTCGGACGGCATCGATCCCGAGGCCGAGGTCTCGCTCTCGCTCGAGGGAACCCCCGCCATCACGGTCATCGAGCGACTGCTCGACCTGTGCGGCGGCGAGGAACCCTGCACCTGGCAGATCCGCGAAGGCTTCGTCGAGGCCGGCACCAAGGAGCGCCTCGCGGCGCCCGCGGCGCGTGAACTGCGCATGTATCCGATCCGCGACCTGCTGTTCCAGCCGCCGACCTTCGACAACGCGCCCGACTTCAACCTGGGCTCCGCGCTGTCGCAGGGCAATCAGGGCGGCGGGAGCGGCGGAAGCGG
>JAJTGL010000107.1 GCA_021297795.1 Planctomycetaceae bacterium | reverse complement strand
TTCGGCGCAAGGTCGGTGATCGTCGGCAGGAAAGGTTCGCCGCGCACGACTCTTTCCCATGAGCTGCGGCCCTTCGAAAGCGCGAGGTACGCGCCGCCGACGCTCGCGGCTGCGACAGCAAGAACAATGACGAGAGTCTTCGATTTCATAATCTCACTTCGTTCCAACAGAAGGAAGCGGTGTGGCGCCCGAACCCGACCGCTGCCTGCTGTAGCGAATCGAAATCCAGAGCTTGGCCACAAACGCAACCGCAAGCGGCCAAACGATGACGTTGAGCACCATCAGCGCGGTGCCGGTCTTCTCGATGTCGGCGCGCAGCGAGCGTTGCACCTCGCGCAGTTTGCGACGTGCCTCGATCTGCGTGGTCTCGAGCTTCTTGAGTTCCTCAACCTGCTCGGGCGAGAGAACGAGCATGCCGCTCGCATCGACACCCGCACCTGTCCCGCCGCGCTCGCGCTGCAGCTCGTTGATGCGCATCTCCGACTTCTTGATCTCGTCCTCGAGTTGCTGCTCTTCGACGAGGTAGCGGCTCTCGGCGTCCTTCCGCAGCTGCTCGACGCGGTCGAACGGACGCTGGTAGCGACCGCGCGACTTGAGGCCCGACAGCATGCGGTCGCCGGTCGCCTGCTCGAGCGCGTTGAAGACGAAGAGGCCGTTGTCGGCGATCTGCCGCGCCTCGCCCGACTGCTGGTCGACCTGGATCCACGTGGTGTCGTCCATCACCATGTCGGCGTCGGCCACGAGAAGGATGTTCGCGTTGCCCTTCGCGCGCGCGCCGTCGGCCGACGGATACGCACTCTCGAGCTCGCCCTTGATGCGCACGGCGATCGCCATCGGCGTGCCGAGGCTCTTGAAGTCGCGCACGAGGCGATCGACCTCGCCGAAGAAGCCGAGCTTGAGCGTCTGGATCATCTGCACGTCCTTCGTGCTCGAGATGATCGGCTCGATGCTGGTCTTTGCGGTCGGCGACTTCACGATCGCGCCCGCGCCCTTCAGGTTCATCTGCGCGAGCGGCGCCGTGACCGGATCCTCGGCGGCGAGCGCCTCCTTGCGCATCGAGAGCCACGCCGGATGCGACATCTCCATCACCTGTCCGCCCTGCGTGCGGTACATGATGCGCGTCGCGAAGCCGAGGTCGGCGACGGCGTTTTCCTTGTCAATATCGACGCCCCATTGCGCAAGCAGCGGGCCGAGGTCGTAGGTCGTGCCCGCGCCTGTCGAACCGAAGTCCATGTTGCGCGCCTCGGGATCGGCCTCGCACCAAGGATCGGCGAAAATCACGAGCGGCTTGCCCGACACGGCCCACGCGTCGATCGTCTTCAACGCGTCTACCGAAAGCATGCGCGGCTGGATCACGACAAGCGCCGTCGCGTCGGTGGGAATCTCAGGCTTCGCCTTATCGAGCCGCTTCACGTCGTAGAGAAGATCGAGCTGCTGGAAGAGGATGTTCTTACCGCCCTGCGCCATCGGATTGCGCGGGTTGAACGGCTTCTCCTCGGGGATCGTCGAAAGTACGGCGACCACCGATTTCTTGTCGCGGCCGACCGAGAGGATGCGGCGCGCGATCTCGTATTCGAGGAACGGCTCCTGCGCCGGATCGAGGAACGGAATCGACTCGACCTTGTCGGTCGGCCCGCGCACGGCGAGGCCGAACATGAGCACGCGGCCGGTCGTGTCGAGCGTGCGTGGCGCGATGCCCGCCGCGCGTGCCATGTCCTCGGTCTCGCTGAAGGGCTCGGGGTCGATCACGCGCAGTTCGAGCATGCCGCCACTTGCGCCGGCGACTTCCTCGAGGAATTCCTGCACGCGCTGCGCGTAGGCGCGCACCGTGGGGAGGTCGGCGCCCTGCTCGCGCGTCCAGTAGAAGTCGAGCTTGACCGGCTCGGGCAGCGAGCGCACGAGCTCGTTCACGCCCGGCGAGATGGTGTAGAGCTTCTCCTCGGTGACGTCGATGCGCGCGCTGCGCAGGACGAACCACGCGGCGGTGTTCGTGGCGACGAGCGCGACGAGGATGCCGACGGTGGCGAGGATCGTGGAGCGTCGTTTTTCTCTCACAGCCATGGGATCACCCGTGATTTCTGCCGCGCATACGACCGCGCCGGGCGCGGGCGGCGACGGCCTGCCGGATCAGTCCGACTTCTTGACGAGGAACGCGGCCATCACCAGCGCGAAGTAGAGGACGTCGCGGAAGTCGATCACGCCGCGCATCATCGACTCGTAGTGGGTGAGCGCGCTCGTCGAGGCGAGGCCCTCGACGACGCCGCGCGGCGCCCAGCCGCGAATGAAGTCGAGAACCGCGGGGAAACCCGCGAGAAGCAGCACGAAACACGCGACTGCGCAGAGAACAAATGCGATGACTTGGTTCTTCGTGAGCGCCGAAAGAAACGCACCGACTGCGAGGAACGCGCCCGCGAGAAGCGCGCTTGCGAGATACGCGACGAAGATCGTGCCGTGATCGGGGTTCCCGAGCCACGACACCGTGATCCACATTGGGAAAGTGAGGCAGAGTGCAACTGTGGTGAACGCCCACGCGGCGAGGAACTTGCCGATCACGAGATCAGCCACGCCGAAGGGGAGCGTCATGATGAGTTCGATCGTGCCCGTGCGGCGCTCTTCCGCCCAAAGCCGCATCGAGACGGCGGGTACGAGGAACACGTAGAGCCACGGATGGAACTGGAAGAACGGCCGCAGATCGGACTGATTGCGCTCGTAGAAGCCGCCGATGTTGAAGGTGAAGAGGCCCGCGAGGAACAGGAAGATCACGAGGAAGACGGCCGCGAGCGGCGTCTGGAAGTACGAGCGGAACTCGCGTCGGAAGACGACCGCGATGCGCTGGAGCGCGGTGAGTGAGCCGGTGGTGGTGGAGTTCGTCGTACTCATCGCCGTCCTCCCTTCGCGCGCGAACCCGCGCCGCGTTCAGCATCGGCCGCGACATCGCCTGTCGTCATCGCGCGGAACGCGGCGTCCATGCGGTTCTTCGTCGCGTCGCGCGGCGCGCGCGACTCCATCTCGGCGGGAGTGCCGTCGAACACGATCGTGCCCTTGTTGATGACGACCGCGCGCGTGCACACCGCCTCGACCTCCTCGAGGATGTGCGTCGAGAGCACGATGGCGCGGTCGCCGCCGAGCTCCTTGATCAGTTCGCGCACCTCGAACTTCTGGTTCGGATCGAGGCCGTCGGTCGGCTCGTCGAGGATGAGGATGCCCGGGTCATGGAGCAGCGCCTGCGCGAGGCCGGTGCGGCGCTTGTAGCCCTTCGACAGCGTCTCGAAGGCCTGCTTGCGCACACCCTGCAGGTTCACGCGGCCGATCGCGCGCTCGACGCGGTCCTTCGCGTCCTTGCCGCTGAAGCCGCGCGCGTACGCGATGAACGCGAGGAACTCCTCGACGGTCATGTCGGGGTAGGCGGGCGCGCCCTCCGGGAGGTAGCCGAAGGTGCGCTTCGCGGCGATCGGATCCTCGGCGATGTCGATTCCGTCGAGCTTCACGCGGCCGCCCGAGGGCTCGAGGAAGCCCGTGATCATGCGCATCGTGGTCGACTTGCCGGCGCCGTTCGGCCCGAGGAAGCCGAGCACCTGCCCGGCCGGGACCTCGAGGTCGATGCCTCGCACGGCGTGGATGTGTCCGAATCTCTTCTCGAGCTTCTCAGCGACAATTTTCGGGACAGCTGCCATGTTCGTCTCCATCGACCGCGCGGCGAGAAAGGCGGGAGAGTCCGTCTCGCCGGGGCCCGCGGAATGGGGCGGATCGTACCTTGTGCGAACGCGATCGGTTGCAGCGCACGATTGCATCGCGCACCTCTTCGCGGGTGCATCAACGTGCGAACGGTCGCCACAGCGCGCGTGCGCCGACGATCCAGCCGAGGAAGCCGATCCCGATGAGGACGACCAGCGGCACGACCTGCTCCGACAGCGGCGTGTCGCGCCAGAACGGGCCTTCGATCGCGGCGACCGCCCAGCGGAACGGGCTGCCGTAGCTGAGGGTGCGCAGGAAGGGGGGCATGAAGAAGAGCGGAATCGTGCCGCCGCCGATGAGGGCGAGGATGAGGATCGCGCCACGGCCCGCGCCGTTCGCCTCGGCCTCGGTGCGGCAGAACGCCGCGAGCGCCATCGCGAGACCGGCGAACGCGAAGGCCGCCGCGAAGGCGGCGACGACGAGCATCGCCGGCTGCGCGATGCGCGCTCCGAAGAAGAGGATCGCGACCGTGAAGACGAGCGCCTGCACGAGGAGCCCCGCGACGAGGCACGCGATCGCCTTGCCCGAGATCAGGTGGAACGCGGTGATCGGCGCGAGGCGCAGCCTGTCGAGCGTTCCGCGCGAGCGCTCGGTGACGAGGCTGGCCGCGAACGCGCCGAAGCAGCCGGCGAGGCCCCAGACGATGCCCTGCGGGAAGGTGACGTCGAACGCGGCGCGCGGTCGGCCCGCGCGTGGCGCGAGTTCCTCGACCTTCACCGCGATCGGTGCGAAGAACGCGCCGTCGGAAGCGGGAGCCGCGCCGGTGTCGGCGGTGGGTTCACCGCCGATCGACGAGGAGAAGCTCTCGGCCGCCGTGATCATGCCGGCGCCGAGGAGTTTCTGCGTGGGCGAGAGCCCGCGTGCGTTCGCGATCGAATCGCGCGCGGCCGAGTACGCGCGCTTCATCTCGGTGCTGTTCGAGAAGAGCTTCGGGAACTGCCGGAACGCGAGTTCGTTGAGCTTGCCCTGGATCAGGCCCGCTTCGGCGCGGCGCGAGGGATCGACCACCGCGTCGATCGCGATGCCTTGCCCGGAGAAGAGGCCCTCGAGGCCTGCATCGAGCGACTTCGGCAGGATCACCGCGGCGGTCGCCTTGCCCGCGCGCACGGCGTCGGCCGCGGCCTCGCGCGTCTCGAACGACGTGGTCGTGAACGACGGATCCTTCGCAAGATCATCCGCAAGGCCGCGCGCGAGCGTCGAATCGCTTTCGCGCACGACCGCGAGGTCGATCGTTCCGCCGCCACCGCTGCCGCCGCCGAAGACGAATCCGAAGAGAACCGCGATGACAACCGGGAAGACGAACGTGAAGAACACGTCGCCCTTGTCGCGGAAGAGGAGACGCAGGTCCTTGCGCGCGATGGCTGCGATCGCCCTCATTCGCGCAGGCTCCTTCCGGTGAGCGCGAGGAACACCGTCTCGAGGTCGGGTCGCTCGATGCGCACGCCGGTGACGGGCCCGGTGCCTCCATCCGCGCCGCCGTCGACGAGCGTGAACTGCCGCGCGACCTCCGCGACGGGATCGGCGGTGAGGATGCGCTGCTCGACGCCGTCGCGCTCGACGGTGACCGCGGACTGCCCGCCGTGTCGCGCCACCAGTTCGGCCACGGTGCCCACGTCGAGCAGGCGTCCATGATCGACGATCCCGACGCGATCGCAGATCTTCGCGGCCTCCTCCATGTAGTGCGTGGTGTAGACGACGGTCTTCCCTTCACTCGCGAGGCGACGCACGAGTTCGAGGATGCGGTTGCGCGACTGCGGGTCGACGCCGGCGGTTGGTTCGTCGAGAAGCACAAGCCTCGGATCGTGGACGAGCGCGGCGGCGAGATTGAGCCGGCGCTTCATGCCGCCCGAGAAGGTCGACACGCGGTCGTGCGCGCGCGCGTCGAGCTCGACCAGCGCGAGCAGCTCGTCGACGCGTGCGCGCGCGTCGGCGACGCCGTAGAGATCGGCGAAGAAACGCAGGTTCTCGCGGGCGGTGAGCTCGGCGTAGAGCGTGATCTCCTGCGGTGCGAGCCCGAGATGCATGCGCACCTTCGGGTCGGATGGCGAACCCATGCCGAGGAGGTCGACCGAGCCCGAGTCGGGCGCGAGGAGGCCGGTCGCGATCGCGATGGTGGTCGACTTGCCGGCGCCGTTCGGGCCGAGCAGCCCGAAGACCTCGCCCGCGCGCACCTCGAGCGAGAGCCCGTCGACGGCGGTCGTCTGGCCGAAGCGGCGGCGGATGTCGCGGAGTGCGAGCACGGGGCGGAAAGCGTAGCGGACGGGCGTGGCGAGTGGGCGTTGTGGAAGGGCGCGCTGCGGAAGGGGAGTGTTACGGCGCCTTCGCACCGTGCTCGCCGTCGCCCGCGCCCGCCTCGCTCTCGCAGCAGCCGCGATCGATGCGCTTCTCGGCCTCCTCGAGCATCGAGGCAAGGAGGTCGATCGAGCCGCGCTTCTCGAGGAACTCGGCGAAGTGCTTCAGCGACAGCGGATTCGCAAGGCACGACGCGATCGGTGTGAGGAAGTGGATGGTGGCGGCTCCGACGCCGTGGAGCGGCCGCGACATCTCGAGGAACGCGATGGCGGTCGAGGTCATGCGGCGACGGGCGACCTCGTCGGCCACGCGCTCGAGGACGGCGCGCTGCTCGGGCGACGGCTCGCAGGGCTTTCCGTCGTCGAGCGCGAAGGCGTTCCTCAGGAATTCCCGCATGGGGGAAGCGTACCGTGCGTTCGACGTACACTCGATGACCGTGACACCGTTCGTTTCCCTCATCGCCGCATCGGTCGCCTTCGCACAGGCGGCGGAGACGCCGCGCGCACCCGCGCCTGCCGCCGCGCCGGAAGCGGTTTCTGCATCGGACCCGGCGAATGCGCCGCCTCCGACCGGGATGGTGTGGATCCCGGGCGGCGAGTTCGCGATGGGCTCGACCGATCCACTCGCGCGGCCCGACGAAAGCCCGGTGCACCGGGTGCGCGTCGACGGCTTCTGGATGGACGCGACCGAGGTGACGAACGCGGAGTTCCGCAAGTTTGTCGAGGCGACGGGCTACAAGACGATCGCCGAGCGCCCCATCGAGTGGGAGGAGTTGAAGAAGCAGGTGGCGCCCGGGACACCGAAGCCGCCCGACGAGATGCTGGTGCCGGGGTCGCTCGTCTTCCATCAGACGGAGGGCGCGGTCGACCAGTCGGATTTCGCGCAGTGGTGGCGCTGGACTCCCGGGGCGTGCTGGAAGCATCCGCAGGGCCCGGGGAGCTCGATCGAGGGGAAGGACGACCACCCCGTCGTGCACATCGCCTTCGATGACGCGATCGCCTACTGCAAGTGGGCCGGGAAGCGCTTGCCCACCGAGGCCGAGTGGGAGTTCGCCGCGCGCGGCGGGCTCGACGGCCGCGTGAACGCGTGGGGCGACGAGCCGGTCGATCCAGGCGCCGGCAAGCCGTGGCGCTGCAACATCTGGCAGGGGGATTTCCCGTGGAGGAACCTCGCGCTCGACGGTTTCGTGAAGGCGGCGCCGGCGCGGACCTATCCCCCCAATGGCTACGGACTCCATGAAATGGCGGGGAACGTGTGGGAGTGGTGCCTCGATCTCTACAGCGAGCGGGCGTACGAGGAGCGCGTGGCCGGGCTTGCCACGGGTTCGGTGATCGCCAACCCGACCGGCCCGCGGAAGACGCATGACCCGCGCAATCCGCATGCGCCCGTGTCGCGCGTCCATCGCGGTGGGAGCTTCCTCTGCAACGACAGCTACTGCGCGAGCTACCGCCCGAGTGCGCGGATGGCGTCGACGCCTGACTCGGCGATGGAGCATCTTGGATTCCGCTGCGTGATGACCCCGGCGATGCGCGCCGCGAAGCGGTGAGGGAGCGCGGTTCTTGAGCGCTCGAGCACGGCTCGTGGCGCGCTCGCTCCGGTTGGCGTCCCGCGGATTTCAGCCCGGGGCACCCGATCGATGGCGGTCATCGACCCGTGCATGTCGGCCCGTGGTTGTCGACCTGTGGATGTCGACCCGTGCATGTCGGCCCGTGGTTGTCGACCTGTGGATGTCGACCCGTGGATGTCGACCCGTGGTTGTCGACCCGTGGTTGTCGGCCTGTGGATGTCGGCGGACCGGGTGCCCGGGGATGCAACTCCCGGAAAGGATGACGTGGGCGGTCGACTTCGCGCACCATCGCATCCGCCTCGACCTTCGGCGCTTCCGCTACGCTGCGCGATCATGACCTCGCACGGCCACGCCGCGAAGCCAGCCATCGACCTCACGAAGCTGCGCTACATCCTCGCGACAGACTGCGGATCGACCACGACCAAGGCGATCCTCATCGAGAAGATCGGCGATTCCTGGCGCCAGACGCAGCGGGCCGAGGCGCCCACGACCGTCGAGGAGCCCTTTGCGGACGTCACGATCGGCGTCTCGAACGCCCTCACCGAGATCGGCGAGCTCGCCGGCCGGCGCTTCATCGCCGACGACGGCACCATCATCCGCCGCAAGGGCGCGGACGACCCCGAAGGCTGCGACATCTACATCTCGACGTCGTCGGCGGGTGGCGGCCTGCAGATGGTGGTCGCGGGCGTGGTCGCGCAGATGACCGCGGCGAGCGCGAAACGCGCGGCGCTCGGCGCGGGTGCGATCGTGATGGACACGATCGCTTCCAACGACAAGCGCAAGCCCTACGAGCGCATCCAGCGGATCCGCGAGTTGAGGCCCGACATGGTGCTCATTTCTGGCGGCACCGACGGCGGCAACATCCAGCAGGTGGTGCAGATCGCCGAGCAGATCGCCCCCGCGAAGCCGAGGCCGCGCTTCGGTGGCGAGTACGAACTACCCGTGATTTTCGCGGGAAACAGGGAAGCCGCGCCGCAGGTGCGTGCGATCTTCGGCGAGCGGGGGGAGAAGGGCTTCGATCTTTCGGTCGTCGACAATCTCCGGCCGACGCTCGAGGAAGAGAACCTCGGCCCGGCGCGCGACCGGATCCATGACGTCTTCCTCGAGCACGTGATGGCGCACGCGCCCGGCTACGACCGGCTGATCGCGTGGAGCGACGCGCCGATCATGCCCACGCCCGGCGCCGTCGGCGACATCCTGCAGCGGATCGCCGAGCGCGACGGGCTGAACGCGGTCTGCGTCGACATCGGCGGCGCGACCACCGACGTCTTCAGCGTGTTCGGCGGCACGTTCAACCGCACCGTGAGCGCGAACCTCGGGATGAGCTACTCGATCTCGAACGTGTGCGCCGAGGCGGGCATGCAGAACGTCCTGCGCTGGGTGCACGTCGCGATGGACGAGCGGGAGCTCCGCAACCGCGTGAAGAACAAGATGATCCGTCCGACGACGATTCCGCAGACGGCGGAGGCGCTCGTCTTCGAGCAGGCCGTCGCGCGCGAGGCGCTGCGGCTTGCGTACGCGCAGCACAAGGAGTTCGCGACGACGCTGAAGGGCGTGCAGCAGCAGCGCACGGTCGGTGACCTCTTCGCGCAGTCGGCGAGCGGGCAGTCGATCGTCGACGACATGCATCTCGATCTCCTCGTCGCCTCGGGCGGCGTCCTGAGCCATGCGCCGAGGATGGAGGAGACCGCGGCGATGCTCGTCGACAGCTTCGAGCCGCAGGGTTTCACGCAACTTGCGAAGGACTCGATCTTCATGATGCCGCACCTCGGCGTGCTCGCGAGCGTGCACGCGGACGCGGCGATGGAGGTCTTCGAGCGCGACTGCCTCGTGCGCCTCGGCTGGTCGGTCGCCGCGAAGGGGGAGGGCCGCTGGGGCAAGCGCTGCTTCTCGTACCGCGTGAGCGGAGCGGTGACGGCGTCGGGCGAACTTGCGTGCGGCGACGTGGCGCTCGTGCGCGTCGGCCCCGAGCAGGAGGTCGAGGTGCACGTCGAGCCCGCAGGTGGCTTCGACCTCGGCAATGGCCCCGGCAAGAGCGTGACGCGTCGTGTGAAGGGTGGCACGGTCGGCATCCTCTTCGATGCGCGCGGACGTCCGCTCGCGCTTCCCGAGAACGAGGCGGACCGACGCGCCGCGGTCGCGCGCTGGGCGAAGGCGTGGGGTGTGCTGAAGTGATGCGCGCGGTCGGTTGATCGCGCGGCTGGCAAAGTGCAGGCAGGTCGCAGGAAGTGTGCAGGCAGGTCGCAGGAAGGACTCGCACGATGGCGAAGGCATACACGCCAGGTCTCAAGGTCTCCTCGCGTACGGTGTTTCGTGCGCGGCGTCAGCTGCCGGTGACGGGCGATGTGCTCGTGACCGCCGGACAGCGCGTCGAGGCGCGCGATACCGTCGCGCGCACGTTCATCGAGGGCGATGTCACGCCAGTGCCGCTCGCGTCGCTTCTCTCGGTGCCCGCAAGCGATGTGCCGGGGCTTCTCCTCGTGAAGCTCGGCGATCGCGTGGCGGCGGGCGACGTGATCGCGCGCACGAAGGGCATCTTCGGCTTCGGCAAGAAGGAACTGACTTCGCCGGCGGCAGGCACCGTCGAGAGCGTGAGCGCGACCACCGGTCAGATGATGCTGCGCGGCGAGCCGATTCCGGTCGAGGTGAAGGCGTATGTCGCCGGCACGGTGATCGACGTGCTGCCGGGCGAGGGCGCGGTCGTCGAGACGGATGCCGTCTTCGTGCAGGGAATCCTCGGGATCGGCGGCGAGACGGTCGGCACGCTGCGCATGGCGGTGACCGAGCCTTCGATGCGGCTCGAGGCGAAGCACGTGACGTCCGCGATGAAGGGCTGCATCGTCGTCGGTGGAGCGCGCATCACGGCCGAGGCCGTGCGCGCCGCGCGCGACGCGGGTGCCGCCGCGATCGTGTCGGGCGGCATCGACGATGCGGATCTCCGCGACATCCTCGGCTACGACCTCGGTGTTGCGATCACGGGCACCGAGAAGATCGGGATCACGATCATCATCACCGAAGGATTCGGAGACATCGCGATGGCGGCGCGCACGTTCGCGATCCTCAAGGAATACGAGGGTCGCGAGGCGAGCGTGAACGGTGCGGCGGTGCTCGGGTCGGGTTCGAAGGCGCGTGTGCTCGAGGTCGTGCTCGAGGCGGATGGTGGCCGGCGCGTGACGGTACCGCGGGCGAACATCGAGTTGATCGAGACTTGACCGGCGCGAGGCGCGCGATGCGCCTTGCGATGGAGGTACGCATGGAGAGTCGAGCCTGTCGAACCGCGCGCGCGTGCATCGGACGATGCATGGCGGTGTTGTTCGCGATGTGGATCGGAGCGAGCGTCGTGATGGCCGATGCGGTCGTTGCGGCGGGGGTGACTTCCGCCGCGGCCGTCGCCGCGGCGCCGATGCCGCCCGCCGCCGAGGACGTCCTCCTCGAGGACGTGCCCGAGGACGCCGGCGGCGCGCTGTCCGTCCGGTGGAGGACGCCGGATCCCTCGGTGAGTGCGGGAGCCGTCATCGAGCGCCGCGCGACCGACGCCGAGCGCGCGAAGGATCCGAATCTGCTCTGGGTCGAGGTGGCGCGCCTCGGCAAGGATGCGGTTGCGCTACAGCAGTCGGCGCATGTCCTGAGCGAACTCTCGAACTCGGAGCCGACCCGTGTACGCGTGTCGATCATCGGAACCGACGGCGAGCTCTCGGAGTTCGTCGAGTCGGAGCCGCTGACGCCGAGCGTCACGATCTTCTCGCTCTCGCGTCTGCCGCTCTTCATCGTGGTGCTGGTCGTCTCGATGGCGGTGCTCGGGTGGGTGGTCGCGGCGCGCATGGGTGCGAGCACGCGGATTCGGCGCATCGCCGCGCTCGAGGCGGTCGACGAGGCCGTCGGCCGGGCGACCGAGATGGGACGCACGGTGCTCTTCGTGCCGGGCATCCAGGACATGAACGACATCCAGACGATCGCTGGCATCACGGTGCTCGGCCGCGTGGCGAAGACGGCCGCCGAGTACGACGCGCGCCTCGAGGTGCCCACGTGCCGCTCGATCGTGATGACCGCCGCGCGCGAGGCGGTGCAGTCGGCGCACCTCGCGGCAGGCAGGCCCGAGACCTACTCCGAGGGCAACATCAACTACATCACCGACGAGCAGTTCGGCTACGTCGCGTATCTCTCGGGCCAGATGACGCGCGAGAAGCCCGCGGCATGCTTCTACATGGGCGCCTTCTACGCGGAGAGCCTCGTGCTCGCCGAGAACGGCAACTCGATCGGCGCGATCCAGATCGCCGGAACCGCCGAGCCCTCGCAGCTGCCGTTCTTCGTCGCGGCCTGCGACTACACGCTGATCGGCGAGGAGTTCTTCGCCGCGAGCGCGTACCTCTCGGGCGAGCGCGATCAGCTCGGCAGCATCAAGGGGCAGGACGTCGGCAAGGCGCTCGCGATCGGTTCGATCCTCGTCGGGGCGACCCTCCTGACGGCGGGTGCGCTCCTTCCGGACAGCGTCGTCGGCGGCAGGCTGGGATTCCTCGGAAACGTCATCCGCGCATTCTTCGGAGGTTGATCCATGCTGCAACGCACGATTCCGATGCTCATCCTCTCCGCGAGCGGGCTGATCCTGATCCTCGCGTACTTCTCCCCCGTGACGGTCGTGTGGAGCGACACCGTCGTCGGATGGTTCAACATCCTCGCGGGTGTCGCGTTCGTTCTCGGCGCGGGCAACCTCCTCGCGGTGAACCTCGAGAAGATCTCGGCGAGGCGCCCGGGTTGGGCGTACGCCGCGATCACGCTCGCGAGCTTCGGCGCCATGCTCGTGGTCGGGCTCGGCAAGTGGGGTGCGGTGCCGAACCCCTCGTTCCCCGACGTCCATCTCGCGGGCGACCAGGACTCGACGCAGTCGGCCTACGGCTGGGTCTACGAGTACGTGCTCAGCCCACTCACCGCGACGATGTTCGCCATGCTTGCGTTCTACGTGGCGAGCGCGGCGTTCCGCGCGTTCCGTGCGAAGAACATCGAGTCGATCCTGCTTCTCGGCACCGCGTTCATCATCCTGCTGGCGCAGGTCGCGGCAGGGGCGTTCCTGACCAACTGGATCCCGGAGGACCGCTGGTACTCGTTCGTTCGCGCCGAGCAGCTGAAGGAGATCATCCTCAACGTGTTCCAGACCTCGGGCATGCGCGCCATCCTCATCGGAATCGCGCTCGGCACCGCCGCCACCAGCCTGCGGCTCATCCTCGGCATCGACCGCAGCGCCCTCTCGAAGGGTTGAGCCTGCCGTGACTCCTGATCCCACCTCCTCCGACCGGCCTCCGACTTCCTGAGCGACCCGCCCTCTGACGCGAACGAATCCATGCAGCAACGCAAAGAACAGCTTCCTCCCGGCTTCCGCGGATTCCTCGTCCGCCTCGGTCGGATCGACCGAAGGTGGATCTACCTCGCCGTCGCGGTCGCGATCGGCGTGCCCATGCTCGCGGAACTGCGCCTGCCGGAAGTGCCGGAGAAGAAGGCGCGCGCGACCTTCGAGGCGATCGAATCGATTCCGGAGGGCTCGATCGTCCTGCTTTCCTTCGACTACGACCCTGCCAGCGAGGCGGAACTGGAGCCGATGGCGAACGCCATGGTGCATCACTGCGCCTCCAAGGGTCATCGCATCGTGTTCATGGCGCTCTGGCCCCTCGGGAAGCAGATGGCCGACAAGACCATCGACTCGGTGCTGAAGTACTACCACCCCGACAAGGTCGAAGGCGTCGATTACGCGCAGCTCGGCTTCAAGACGGGGAACGAGGGCGTCATCAAGCTGCTGGCCAACTCGATCGACGGGGCCTACACCACCGACGCCGCCGGAACGGCGATCTCCGAGATCCCGCTCCTTGCGAACGTGCGGAGCGTGGGTGACTTCAAGCTCGTCGCGAGCATCTCCGCGGGCTATCCGGGCGCGCAGCAGTGGGTGCAGTACGCCGACAGCGCCATGCCCGAGGCCTTCAAGCTGGTCGGTGGCACGACCGGCGTCCAGTCGAGCCAGCTGCTCCCGTACTTCCCGACGCAGATGGAAGGCATGCTGATCGCCGTGAAGGGCGCCGCCGAGTACGAGACGCTGGTGACGGAGAAGTATCCGGTGACCGAATCACCCGAGCGCCTCGGCATCGGACGCGAGCGCATGGGTCCGCAGCTCGTGGCCCACCTCCTCATCATCGCGCTGATCGTCCTTGGAAACATCTCGATGCTGGCCGCACGCGGCTTGAAGGGAGGTGCGCGATGAGTGCACCCGCGACGAAGCCGAACGACACGCTGCTCTGGGTTTCGCTGATCGTGTTCGGCGTGGTGGGGCTCTCGGTCGGCAAGTTCTTCCGCCCTGGGCCGATCGCCGAGGCGTATGTGAGCGTGACGACCGAGGTGCGCACGCTGGTCGAGGAGGTTCCTGCGGCGAACGAAGCCGCAGCGAAGCCAGCCGACGGAGCGGCCGCCGAGCCCGTCACGGGATCCACTCCGCCGAAGCGCATCTGGGTCGATACGGATGACCCGGCGATCGAGCGTCAACTGAAGGAGGGCACCCTGAAGCGGGTGCCGGATGTGGCGCAGGCGGTGTGGGATGTGCGTACCCCGATCGACAACGCGGCGACGGCGCGGGAGCAGATGGCTTCGCTCGAGAACGAGGCGGAGAAGCTCTCCGCTCCGACCGACTCGACGGGCCTGACCAAGGAGGAGTTCGACCAGCGCGAGGCGGCGCGAACGGCCGCGTTGAAGGTGGTCGAGGAGAAGCGCATCGTCTCGAGTCCGCGCGATTCGATCGGCATCTGGGTTGGCGCGTTGCTGACGCTTGGAATCCTCTCCTTTCTCGTGCGCGACAATCCGTTCTACAAGGTTGTCGAGTCGATCCTCATCGGTGTCTCAGCCGCGTACTGGATGCTCGTCGCCTTCTGGAGCACGCTCGTCCCCGACCTCCTCGCGAAGCTTGCGCCGGATCTCGTGCGCGCGACGATGCTGCCCGGCCTCGCGCAGTCGGAGGACCCGACGCAGGACTTCCTGCTTGCGCTGATTCCACTCGGCCTTGCCATCATGCTGCTCTGGCGATTGATGCCGAAGGGCGGATGGATCGCCGTCTGGCCGCTTGCGGTTGTGATCGGCACCTTCGCGGGCATGCGCCTGACCGCCACCATCGAGGCTGACTTCATGGCGCAGATCGCCGCCGCGATGGAGCCGATGGCCGCGTTCACGACCGTTCCTCCCGACGAGGCAGCCATCGCCGCCGCGCAGGCGGCCGGGACGGCACCCTCGCCGGGTCGGGAGTTCAACTTCGGCGGCACCCTTGCGGCGATCCTCGGCCTGATCGGTGTCGTCACCGTGCTGATCTACTTCTTCTTCTCGCTCGAGCACAAGGGTGTCGTCGGAAAGACGGCGCGCGTGGGCGTCTGGTTCCTGATGATCACGTTCGGCGCCGCGTTCGGGCTGACCGTCATGGGACGCATGACGCTCCTGATCGGCCGCTTCGAGTTCCTGTTCGGAGACTGGCTGAACGTGGTGAAGTGAACTGGGTGAAGTGAACTGGGTGAAGTGAACTGGGTGAAGTGAACCGGGTGACGTGAGCGTGAAGCCACTGCACCGAGCGCTCGGTCGCGGGGCCTGCACGACCGCATCCCGGGCCGGGAACCGGCGCGCCTCTCGGCGCGCCGATTCCCGACACAGCGCCGTACCGTGCGTCGCACGGACGAAACTGCGGACGGCCTCGTGCGGACGGCCTCGTGCGGACGGCCCGCCCCGTCATCGCGATGACCGCTGCCGGCGGCTGCCGAGACCCGCGACCCCCGCGAGCGAGAGCAGCGCCAGCGCACCCGGCGCCGGCACGACCGTGCCGCTGAACACCACGTTGTCGAAGCGGATGCTGCCCGTCGAGCCGGTCGCCCCATCGAGGACGAACCGGAAGACGCCGTACTGGCCGTCCATGGCATCGACCGCGCTGAAGTCGAACGCACGCAGATCCCACGTGGTGCTGCTTGCTCCGAACGTCGCGAGCGTGGTCCACTTCGAACCCGACCACCACTCGAGGCGGTTGGTGGCGAAGCCCGTCGACGAGCGGCGCACGGCGAAACTGACGGTCAGGTCGCGATGCATGGTCGCATCGAATCCGAAGGTCAATGCCTGCCCGTTGTAGCCGTTGCCCGCGATCGAGAGCGATTCGCCGGCGAGATCGCCCTTGACCGCCCCGAGGGACGTTCCGAGCAGCGTGCCGACGCCATCCCCGAAGGGCGCGATGTCGAGGGATCCGAGGCCGGTCGACGCCGCGATGGCGTTGCTCGAGCCGGGCACGAATCCATTCATGTTCCATGCGGCGATGACCTCGCCACGCGCGATCGCCGTGCAGGAGATCGCCGCACACACGGCCGCGCCGACGGCTCCCGCGCCTCGCAGATGCACCCGCCGTGGGCCGCCCGCCCGGGCCGTGCCGCCACTCCATGCCACAACCGCCGCCTTGAAGACGTTCATCCGTTCCTTCCTCTCCCCGGGACGTTGCCCGGCATCTCACGACCGACTCATCGACTGGTCCGAGGTCGATGCCCGACCCCGTTCGCCACGCAACCCGCGTCGCGACGGCGGGGAACCTACGGCCTGTCGGGAGGCGCACCTCGATTTCGGGTGAAACTTCCGATGAGAAAGACGCATCGAAAATTCCCCGACGATTTCATCGCCATGCTCCGCGTGCGAGGGCGCGGTCGAAGGGCGCGCGATACCGTCCCGGCGCGAAGTGATGAGCATCGCCTCTCCGTGAAAGGACGAAGCATCATGACGGATGGAACGCCAGTCGATGGATCACCCGATCTCCGGGCTGCATGGCACTGGTCGCGCGACGGAGTGGCCGAGGGCCCCGTCGACTTCACCGAACTGAAGCGACTTGCCGCCGCAGGCGTGATCACGCCGTCGACGTGGGTGCACGATCCCGTGCTGCGGAAGTGGATCGGCGCCGCAAGCGTGGCGGGACTGGTCTTTGCGAGCAGCGGCGTGGCGGGGGGCGCACCGCACGGAATGCCCGCGGCGCCAGACGCGCACGCCACGCCGCATGCGTCCGCTCCTCCGTTCGGAGCCGCCGGATCGGCGCCCGCGATGCCAGCGAGTCCGCCGCCGGTCACGCCGCCGCCCGTCGCGGCCTCGCCGATCGAGCCGAAGCTCGCCGAAGTGATCTGCCGCGCGTCGGTGCTCGTGCTGCCCTTCAACTACATCCTCTCGCCGATCGCTGTCGGCATCGTCTGGGCGATCGGCGCCAGCGATGCGCGCGTGGTCGCCGAGTGTCGGCAGACCATGAACTGCCTGCTCTCGATCTACATCGTGGGCGCGGCGGCGCTGGTGGTTGGCGTCGTTTGCGTATTGATCGTGATCGGGCCGTTCATCGCGGCCGCGTGCGGAGCCGCGATTTTCGTCTACTGCATCGTCGTGGGTATCCAGGGACTCGTGGCCGCGTCGCAGGGAAGGCCGTACCGGTATCCGTTCGCGTGGCAGCTGCTGCGCTGAAGGCGCCCGTGACCGGATCACCCCGGACGAGCGCGGCGACGAACGGCATGCCTCAGCGGCACGGGCCCCATGCGCTCAGCAGGGTCGCAAGATCGAAGCCATCGGTCGCGCCCGAGCGGTCGAAGTCGCTCATGCCGCCGCGACCCCAGTTCGAGAGTAGCGCTGAGAGATCCTCGCCACCGACCGCGCCATCGCCATTCACATCGCCGGCGCATCCGAGCACGCCGTCGCAGTCGGGGTAGAGCCACACCGTGTCCTGCGCGGACAGGCCCGCGGCGTCGCGCACCTCGAGCACGATCTCGAACGCGTACGTATCGGCGCCGCATCCAAGCGGCGAGATGACGGCCGATGTCGTGCACGACGCATCGGGCGGCTCGCTGTGCTCGTGCGTGTTGTGGTGGAGGACCGTCGTCCACGCGCACGTGCGCTGCGTGGGGCCGTGCTCTGCGTCGGTCACGGTCGCGATCAGCGGGAACACCGTGTCGGCATCGAGCGGATACACCTGTCCGTCGGCGATCGACGTGATGTCGACGACCGGCGGCGTGTTGTTGACGCTGACGACGACCGAGGTGGTCGACGTG
>JAJTGL010000106.1 GCA_021297795.1 Planctomycetaceae bacterium | reverse complement strand
GTTCGAGGGCAATCCCGACGACTGCTGGCTGCTCGCGGCTGCGAAGGCGAACCTGCCGATGGTGGTCCCGGGCCACGAGGACTCGACCTTCGGCAACATCTTCGCGTCGCACGTGAAGTTCAACGACTGCAGCGCGTCGATCGTGAAGAGCGGCATCGAGTACATGGGTCAGCTCTACGACGACTACCGGGTCATGTCGAAGGGGAAGGGCATCGGGTTCTTCCAGATCGGCGGCGGCATCGCCGGCGACTTCCCGATCTGCGTCGTCCCGAGCATCAAGTACGACCTCGAGCAGCCGGTGAAGCCGTGGGCGTACTTCTGCCAGATCAGCGACTCGACCACGTCGTTCGGCTCGTACTCGGGCGCCACGCCCAACGAGAAGATCACCTGGGACAAGCTCACCGAGAATACGCCGATGTTCGTCGTCGAGAGCGACGCGACCATCGTGGCGCCGCTGATGCTCGACGCGCTGCTCGAGGCGAAGGCGAATCCGAAGGCCGCCGCCGCCATCATCAAGGCCTCGCGCGCCGAGACGAAAAAGCACCTCGCGAAGCGTTGAGGTCCGTGAGGCGATGGCACTGGCCACGCCCCGGCCCAGCGCTGGCGTTGGCGCCGGTGCCGGTGGCCGATCCCACGGCACGCGCGCTTCTGCGGACCGACGCATCGCTGCGCTGAGACGCAGCCCGCAGCCCCGTCACCCGAGGACGGAGAGCACGGCCGGCAGCGTCACGGTGACCTCGGTGCCGGAATCCACCACCGAGCGGATGAAGAGCTGACCTCCGCATTCCTCGACCATCGCCGCCACTGTCGCGAGGCCGAGCCCCGTGCCGCGACCTCCCGGCTTCGTCGTGAAGAACGGCTCGCGCGCCCGTGCCAGCGTCGACTCGTCCATGCCCGCACCGTTGTCGAGCATGCTGACGCGCACGCGGGTCCTCCGGCCGCGGCCGATGCGCACGAATGCGACGCGAATCTCGCCACCGCATCCGTCGGCACCGTGCCGGGCGACGATCGCATCGCGCGCATTGACGAGCAGATTGAGCAGCGACTGCATGAGCGCGTTCGAATGAACCCGCGGTGCAGGACACGACGAGGGCACATCGACCTCGAGGCTCGTCGACGACGGAAGCACGCAGCGGAGAAGCCCTTCGACCGAGGGCCACCAGTCCGAAGGGCTCGCGCGCGATCCAGATCCGTCGGACGAGACGGCCTCCATGCCAGGCTCGTCGAGTCGGCCGAGACGCTGCGTTCCATCCGCGAGGTGACGGAGGTACGAGATTCCTGCGCCGATCGATGCAAGGTGCATCTCGAGCACATCCGGCATCGCGCCTCGTGCGGCAGCCGCCCTGAGCGCGTTGAGATGCGCCTGCATCGGCAGGAGGATGTTGCCGAGCTCGTGCCCGAGGCCCGCACCGAGCATGCCGAGCGAGGAGATCCGATCCGCCTCGCGCATCCGACGATCCAGCTCGGCACGCTGTCGATCGAACCCGGACGGGCCGCTCGTCGCGATCACGACGCCACCGATCGCGCCTTGCTCGTTCCGCCAGGGCGTGACGGACCACCGCGACCATGGCAAGGGCACGGCCTCGCATCCGGACGACCCGCCTTCCGACGTGACCGCCTCGCCCGCAAGAGCGCGGCAATGGGCATCTCGCCATCGCTCCGGCAACCCCGCGCACGGCCCGTCGTAGGGTTGCCCGAGCGCGTGCCTCCCCTCGAGCCCATGCTCGACGAGCCAGCGATCGCTGGCCGCGAGATACCTCATCTTCGTGTCGAACAGGGCGGATGTCGTCGCCGTGGATCGCACGAGCATGGCAAGCTCGCGCTCGATCGCATCGGGTCGGTCCGGCGCGACGCTGGCGTCGTGACATAGGTGCTTCGTCATGAGTCACTCCGGGCAGGCTCCACTCCGATGGCCGTCGAGGGGCGCCGGGATATCCGACGCGCATCGATCGCACCATGCGCCCGAGAACTCAGTGGTCGCCACGCGCATCGTCCGAGGACCGACCATCGATTGCAAGAACCATTTCAATGATTCCATCCTTTCTTCCCCGAATTCGCCGCCGGAGTGCGCGAGTCGCTCTCCTGTGCAGCCGGTCGGCGGCGGTCCCGCGCATTCGCGCGGCGACGCGGAAGGAGCGCCGTCTGCCGAGCCGTCTCCCGAGCCGTCGGCTGCGACCTAATGGTCGTATCCAAGCATCGCGAGATCCTCGCGGTACCGGCGCATCGCGAGCGTGCGCGACCGGAGGTCGTACAACTCGCGGTAGTGCGCGTGGCGCGAGCGATGGGCGTGCGGGAGCCTCGGCCGAGCGGCACACGACAACCCGAGCAACTCGCACACGCGCTCGAAGTCGTCGGAAAGACGCTCGAATCGACCGACGAAGTCGACGAGGCGCGTGCCATCGGGCGCGAAGATGAACGGGGACTGCGGAGCGACGTGAGGATGGTCGAGCGCGATCGTGGCATCGACGAAGCGCGCGAAGGAGAGGCCGCGCAGGTCGATCCCCTGCGCGAGCGCGCACGCGCGCAGATCCGGATCGCCGCCCGCCCATGCCGACACGAGCCGATCGAAGGGGTTGCGCACGAAGGCGAACGACGTCCAGCGGGCCCGCTCCTCTGTCGCGACACCGGTCGCGCCGAGCGCCGCGCCGAGGCGCACGACGTCGAGGTGCTGCAGGTACCGCACGCTTCCAGCGATCGCGCGGAGATCGTCGCTGGTCGCCCGCCCGTAGAGGCGATCGCGGTCCTCGACGCGGTAGTCGCCGTGCATGTCGAGCGCACGCTCGATGCTTGAACCGCCGCACTTCGGGATATGGACGAAGATCGCGCGATGCACGCGGGAAACGGGCATCGTGCGAGTGTAGCGCAGGCGCCGCATCGCGCCCAAACGTACGATGGCGACATGGCCGACGCCGCCGAGGACAACCCGCAGGAGCGAAGTCGCGCGCAGCGCGACGAGCCGCGTGGCGCGCGTCCCGAGGACGCACGCAGCGACGCGCGCACGAAGCCGAGCGAGAACCGTCTCGGCCTGCGCGACCTCCTCGCCGCAGCGGCCATCCTCGCGATCGTCCTCGTGCTTCGGCTCGTGCTCCTCGCGAACTCGCCCGACGCGACGTGGCCGCACTCGATCCTCTCCGAGGGCGACGCGCCCGTCTGGGCGACATGGGCGCAGCATCTCGTGCGCGGCGAGCCGTTCGAGGAGGATCTCCCCTTCCGCACGCCGGGCGTCGCGTACCTCCTCGCGTGGCTCGGGGCCACCGACACGCCCTTCACGGCCGCGAAGGCGCTCTGGTGCGCGATGTCGGCGGCGACCGCCGCGGCCACGTACCTCGTGCTCGCCCGCTTCTTCACGCGTCGCGCGGGACTCCTCGCGGCGCTCTTCCTCGCGCTCTCCTTTCTCGCAGGCGTCGCCGCGACCACGCTCAACAACGAGACGCCGTATGCGCTGCTCCTCGTCCTGATCGCAGGCGCGACGCTCGCGTGGTGCCGGCGCGCGACGGTGCTCCTGTCGCTTGCGCTCGGCGCGATGCACGCGGCAGCGATGCTCCTGCGCGCCGAGCACGCGCTGCTCGTCCTCCTCTGCGCCGCCGGCATGATCGTCGCCGCGCGTCGCCAGGGCCTTGCGCGCATCGCGATCCAGTCGGCATGGATCGTGGCGGCCGGCGTGCTCGTGCTGCTCCCGTGGACGCTGCGCTCGAACGCCGCGGTCGAACGCTACAACACGGTCTGCGCGCCGATCCCGTACGACTCGATGTGGCCCGAATGGAGCGAGGACGCGATCGCCGAGTACGAGCGGCTGCCTGCGTTCGTCCGGACGGGCAACTTCGCCACGTTGAACACCTTCGTGCGCCGCAACCAGCTGCGCGAGGTCGATGCCGCGGCGATCCGTCGCTACTTCGACGAGACGTGGTCGTACGTGCCGGGTCCGCTTCCGAAGTGGTCGATCGTGAGCTTCAAGGGGCCGCTCGACTTCGCGCTCGCGAACGATCCCCGCTCGGACGGCGGCTTCTCGCGCGCACCGCTCGCCGACAAGTACGACCAGAACCCGCCGTTCTCCTTCGCGCGGCCGACGCACGCACAGATGCTCGCCGATGGCTATGCGATCGGGTGGCGGAAGCTTGCTGAAGATCCCGCGGGAGCACGCGCGCTCGTCACCGAGAAGCTGCTGCGCTTCACCGATGGGGCGACGCTCGGGCTCCTCGCCTCGAACTGGCCGTACGACCGCACGGGTGAACTCGTGCGGCAGCCGGTCGATCTCGCCGTACCGGCCCGTGGCAGCGCACTCGTGTGGAAGGCGCTCGTCGTTGCCCTCCTCGCGCTCGGCACGATCGTCGCGCTCTTCCGGCGCGGCGGCTGGATCCTGGTCGCGATCCTCCTCTACCGGCTCGTCATCGTCGCGGCGTTCTACGGATACGCGCGCCACGCGGCGTCGATCGCGCCCGTGCTCGCGGCGCTCGCGGCGCTCGGCGTCGACGCCCTGCTCTCGGGCACCGTGCGGATCCTCCCGTTCGGCACCGCGTGCCTCGGACGCCTGTTCCTCGCGGTGGTGGGGCCGATCGTCGCGATCGCGCTCCTCGTCATCGCGTTCCTCTCGGTCCTCCATCCGCCGACATGGACAGCCCGGACTTCGAACGCGGACGGCCGGATCGAGCTGACCCCCGAATGGGGCGAGGGCGCCTTCACCTCGAACGACCGGCTGCGGCTCCTGCCGGGCGGCGGCTGACGATCGAATTCACCTGAACTTCAACCCACGTCCATGCGGACCGCCGTCGACACGACTCCAATGTCGCCTCACCCATGCACCGTCTGATCCTTCGACTCGCGCTCGCGCTCTCCCTCGCATCGGCTTGCACGGCGTCGCAAGCCTCGCCACCGGCGGCGGCCGAAGGCGGCTCCGTGATCTTCATCCACCCCGACGGCACCGGCCTCGCGCACTGGGGCCTCGCGCGCGTGGCGCACGTCGGGCCCGATGGCGCGCTCGTGTGGGATCGCCTGCCCGAGATCGGGATCTACCGCCCGCACATGCGCGACTCCCTTGCGCCCTCGAGCCACTCGGGCGCGACCGTGCACGCCTATGGCGTGAAGGTGCCGCAGGACAGCTTCGGCATGGATGGCAGCGAGATCCCGATGAGCGCCGGCGGCGAGCGCCTCAGCGTGATGCGCGAGGCGATGCGCGCAGGGCGCGCGGTCGGCATCGTGAACTCGGGTCATCTCGCCGAGCCGGGCACCGCGGTCTTCCTCGCGAGTTCGCCGAAGCGCACCGACTACGCGGGCATCTGCGCGAAGCTACTCGTCGATCGACCGAACGTGATCCTCGGCGGCGGCGAGGCGTTCTTCCTGCCGAAGGGCGCGGCGGGGAGGCACGGTCCGGGCCTGCGCGAGGATGGGCGCAATCTGGTCGACGAGGCGCGCGCCGCGGGCTACACCGTGGTGTTCACGCGGGAAGAACTTGTCGCCGTGCCCGATGGCACCACGCATCTCCTCGGGCTCTTCGCCTCATTGAATACCTACAACGATCGTGACGAGGAGAGGCTGCGTGCGGCCGGCTTGCCGCTCTACGCACCAGGCGCGCCGACCGTGGCCGAGATGGAGCGCGCGGCACTGCGCATCCTCGAACGAAACGCGTCGGGCTTTCTCCTCGTCGTCGAGGAGGAGGGCAGCGACAACTTCTCGAACTGCCACAACGCCGCCGGGCTGCTCGAGGCGATGCGCCGCGCCGACGAGGCGATCGCGGCGGCGGAAGAGTTCCGCGCACGTCGGCCGGAGACGCTCGTGATCGTCGCCGCCGACTCGAGCGCCTCGGGGCCGCAGCTCGTCGCCGTGCCCGAGAAGGACGGCGCGATCGTGGCCGGCAAGCCGCTGCCCACCACGCTTCCGAATGATCCCGCGCCACTCGACGGCGTCGATGGACGCAACACCGTGCCCTTTGTCGCGAAGCCCGATCGAAGCGGGCGCACACTGCCGTTCGCGGTCACGTGGGCGTCGCTCGAGGACGCCGGAGACCCGGTCGTGATCCGCGCCGCCGGACCGAACAGCGCGCTCCTCCGTGGCACCGTCGACAACACGGGCATCTACCGCGCGATCCGAGCCACGCTGTTCGGATCAAGTCCGGCAACAGCGCCGTGAGCGCTCGGTACGATTCCCACATGAAGCTCCACACCCCTGCTTTCGCTGCTCGTTTCGCCACGCTCGCCCTCGCGCTTCCGCTCGCTCTCGTCGCGCTTGCAGGCGCCGGCTGCCAGTCGACGGGGCAGAGCGAGGGCCACGCGAACCCGCCGGCGATGCTCGCGGTGTGTCTCTCGAAACTCGTCCCGTCCGAGTGGACCTGCACGCAGCTCGGGCAGCACGCGTTCCCAGAGGGCGCGGTGCCGACGATTGCGTTCGCCGGCGCGGAGGGAGACGCGGACAACGTGCAGGTGTCGGGCCGCGCAGGCGTCAACCGCTACTTCGGTCCGGTGAAGCAGACCGACGGCACGCTTGCCTTTGGTCCGCTGGCCACGACCCGCATGGGCGGATCGCCGGAGCGCATGGAGCTTGAGCGCGCCTATCTCGACATGCTGGCGAAGGTCGATGCCGCCTGGATCGATGGCGATACCTTGCGGCTGGTCGACGACGGCGTGGTGCTGGCGACGTTCGCGCGTGCGGCGGAGTAAGGACGGCCACCAACTCGGCTTTGTGACCGCCTCGCCAAACCGGGTCGCTCGAACGCGCGAGGCGAAGGTTCAGTTTCACTGCAGTACCGGACGTTTTCGCCATGCCGCGGTGTGTAGCGGCCACCCATACGGCATCCGCTGAGGCGCCGTTTTAGCCAACTTAGCCTGCATTCGCTCCGTAACCTTGATTCATCCAGCTGCGTTCCGGTAGGTTCTCGGCATGCTTCTTTGTCAACTATTCGCAGCCGTGATCGCATTGCAGGCCTCGGGATCGTCATTCGACCAATCGGGCGGGCAGCTGAGTGATCGCGCAGGCGCGCCGATCTCGGCCGTGCCGAGGTACGTCCGCTCGGTCATGGCGTGTCGAGAGCGGAACAGCGTCCGCTGGAAGTTGCCAATGAGTGCGGTGTCGCACATGACGCGGCGCCTTTGGACAATCGCGCGGGTGGCGATGGAGGTCTCGCGGGTGGTTGCTCCGGATCGAATCGACTGGATGTGGCAATCCTCTGGACTCCAGAGGCACGGGCCGCCGCCGGTGGCGACGCGGCGATTCTTGCGCGTGCGCATGCCGCCGTTTCGGCGACGAATGAAGCGTTCGCATCGAGCGGTATCGACATCACCGTTCATCTGGTTGCAACAGGCCCCGTTGCGCAATCCGAAGCGGGGTCGAGTTACAACACGATCCTTAACCGACTGAGCACGATCGGCGACGGGTTCTACGAGGAAGCGCACGCGATGCGTGAATCGAGCGCCGCAGACCTCGTGATGATGTTTGTCAACAACCCGGAGTACTGCGGTATGGCGTGGATCGCTCCGTCGCAACCGGCGTTTGGCTTCAGTCTCGTGACTTGGTACTGCGATCCGATCGTCGCCGCACACGAGTGGGGTCACAACTTCGGCTGCTGCCACGCGCCCGGCGACGGCGGAGGTTGCCAAAACGGAGGGGTCTATCCCTACTCGCTCGGCCATCGGTTCACCGGCGGAAGCGGCACGCTGTGGCGAACAGTCATGGCGTACTCGCCGGGCACGCGAATCAGCCGCTTCTCCTCACCGAACGTGCTCTACGACGGCGTACCGACCGGATTGCCCGGCAACGGCTCCGAGGGGCGCGACAACGTGCGGACGATTCTCGAGACGCGGGCGAGCGTGACCAGCTTCCGTTGCGGCGTGACGGAGGACAGTTGCGAAGGTGCCATCGAAGCGGTCGTTGGCGACAATCCGTTCAGCACCGTGACGGCGACGACCAGCCCAGACCCGGTCGATGAAACGCAGTGCCCAGGGACCGCCCTTGACTGGGGTTCAGCGAACAAGGATGTGTGGTTCCGCTACACGGCGCCCACCGACGGATATCTCGATCTCCATACCTGCCTCATCGACAGCTTCGACACCTCGATGGTGGTCTATGAGGGTTCGTGCGGCGGGCTTACACAGATTGCATGTAACGGCGACGGCAACCCGCTTTCCGACTGCCAGGCCTTCTTCTCAAGGATCACCGACCTACTTGCGACTGCCGGCACGACCTACTACATCCGCATCGGTGGCTGGACCAATCCCAGCACGGGCGTTCCCGAGTCCGGTGTCGGAAGCCTCACACTCCAGTTCTTCGATTACGGCTGTACGGGTTCGACGCAGGCGAACGACTGCGCGATCAACGCGACGGTCCTCTCGTACGACACATTCCGCGACATCAACAACACGAACTGCAACACGGACGGCCCGATCCATCCGGCGTCATCCTGCGCTTCGGGCAGCGGCAATATCTCCAACGACCTCTGGTATCGCTTTCGAGCACAGACCAGCGGAAACCTCGTCGTCCAAACCTGTGTCGTCAACGGCGGTCCTGCCGCCACCTTCGACACAAAGCTCGCGCTCTACGACATGGGTACAAACCCCGCGGTGTTCAACTTTGACAGCTTGCCCGACGCTCTCATCGAGTGCAACGACGATGGCGGCACCGACTGCCTCAATGCCGGCGGCGTTTTCCCTTCGTCGCTCTCCGCCGCCGTGATCCAGGGGCGCTGGTACCTGATTCGCGTCGGCAGCGCCGGCACCCCGGGCACCGCCCGCGTCACCTTCGACTTCCCCGAGCCGTGCATCCTCCCGGCACAGACGGTACTCGAGTCGGAACCGTGCGGTGGCGGCGCCAACGATGGATGCACCGCGGGACAGATGCCTCAGCCCATCACTCTCGGCTCCACCGTCCGAGGGCGTCTCTGGCTTGCGAATGAGTCCACCAAGGATGTGGATTGGTATCAGGTCACCTTGGACTCGAACCAGGGCATGACCATCAACGTCTACTCGTCCAGTGTCGTCACGCTCCAACTTCTGAAGGCGACGAACAAGGTGGGATGCCAGCCCGAGCTCATCGTTCAAGGTTCGGGCGGCTGCCCGAACACGCTTTCGTGGTGCCTTGAGCCAGGAACCTACTTCCTTCTGCTACTCCGGCGGCCACGAGATCGCCTGGAGCAACAACCAGGTTCCGCCGTCTGGCACCAACAACCTCGGCGGCCTCGTTGCCTGCGCGACGAACCCGGCCTTCCCGAACTGCAGCGGCGGTGGTACGGGCGCGAACAAGTACGCCCGCGTCTTCGACGCTGACCTGATCGCTGGCCTGATCGCTGGCGAGATCAACTGCTTCGAAGTCGGCTTCTTCTCGGTGCGTCGCACCGCGAATGCTACGAGCACGGGCTGTATCAACGGCCTCTCGGATCTCCCGCTCCCGGCGACCGTGTACATCTGCCACGACGTCGATGGTGGAACCCCGCGCAACCTCAGCGCCTTCGCGGGCGACGGCAACGACCTTGAAATCCTCTCCACCCGCCCGGTCCTTGTCCCCGGCATGACTGACACCGGCGCGATCAACTTTGATCCGCCGCTCTGCCTCAAGGGCGTTTCTGGCAACATCGTCGTCGTGCTCGACATCCCGAGCTTCCTCGTCGCGCAGGGCAACATCCCCGCCTCGCAAGGCTACGGTCTCCGGCCTGCTGGCCTAACCGTCGCCGGTCAACCATCACAGGTGTTCGTGCGCTTGAGCTGCGCCGACGCCGCTGGCCAGTTCATCGCGGCCGAGACGCTGGGGAGCTCGTTCACGCCGCAGTGGTTTGTCGGCGCAAGCGGCCGGTATTGGGGATGCGACACATGCCCTGCCGACTGCACGCGCGACGGGTTCGTCAACTCAAGCGATCTTTCGGCCATGTTTGCGATGTGGGATCAAACGGATACGGGCGAAGGCCCGTTCTATCCAGATGTCGATGGTGACGGCGTTGTCGGGGCGGGAGATCTCGCGGCGATCCTCGACGCCTGGGGACCGTGTCCGTGATCGACCGACGCCATCTGTCAAGACTGACGCGCTCGCATCAAGAGCGAGTTCGAGGCGCGGTCCACAACGCGGCTGAGAGATAGGTGATCGTCGGGTCAACTGCGACGTGCAAACCGTCGCCCGGTCCTGCATGGTCCGGAAACCGCACCGCGCGTTTGCCGATTCGACCGGACG
The DNA here is from genome assembly GCA_021297795.1 of Planctomycetaceae bacterium. Lineage (GTDB taxonomy): Bacteria > Planctomycetota > Phycisphaerae > Phycisphaerales > SM1A02 > QWPT01. Next base: position 7,630 of record JAJTGL010000106.1, on the reverse strand, counting down.
AAGCCCCGCGCTGCGGTGCTGCTCGCGCTTAAGTTCTCAAACTTACGGGGCTTACGTCGCAGGATTGGCCGGATTCGCCTTGGGTCTCGACCCCAGATTGCTGTAGCGTTCACCGCGCGCCCCTGCTCCGGATGGAGCAGGGCGTTGGTTGATGGCCGTTCGCCGTTCGTCGTTCGACCGCGACCGGCAGCGAGGGATCCATGGCATCGGCGGTACCCGCCAGGAGCAGTGCGATGCAGCAGTCGAGCCGCGAGCGTACCTCTCTCACCGCCGCCTTGACGGTCTGTCTCTTCACGCACGCTGCCTTCGCGCAGGACGAGTGCTCCACCGCCGTCACCGCGGTGATCGGGGCCAATGCATTCGACACGACGAATGCGACAAGCAGTCCGGAGCCGGTCGACGAAACGCAGTGCGCGGGGACGTACCTCGACTGGGGTAGCGCAAACAAGGACGTGTGGTTTCGCTACACGGCACCGGAGTCGGGCGTGCTTGACCTCACGACCTGCGCTCCGGGCAGCTTCGATACATCGATGGTCGTCTACGCCGGCTCATGCGGTGCGCTCACACAGATCGCCTGCAACGGTGATGGCGTGGAGTCCGACGCGTGCCAGCCGTGGTACTCCCGCATATCCGATATCGAGACATCCGCCGGCGTCACCTACTACGTTCGCATCGGAGGCTGGAATGGCGGATCGAGCGTGGTGGCCGGTTCGGGCATTCTCTCCGTCAGCTTCCAGCCGGTCGCCCAAGGCTGTCTCGGCGTCAAAGGCGACTGCGCCGATCCCCATGCCACGGGTGGCTGCGACGATCCAGCCTGCTGCTCGATTGTCTGCAGTATCGCGCCATTCTGCTGCGACGCCGCGTGGTCGGCGGATTGCGTCGAGTTCGCCGTGAGTCTTTGCGGCATCTTCGCGTACGAGTGCCCACAGCCAAACCCTGCCGTCGCAAACGACTGCGCAACCGACGCGGAGTTGCTGGCCACCGACACATTCCGCGACATCGATACCAACGGTTGTAACACCGATGGGCCGTGGCATGCCGGAGCAACGTGCGACTCGGGCAACGATGTTCTCTTCAACGACGTGTGGTATCGGTTTCAAGCGAAGGCGAATGGCACGATGACCATTCAGACCTGCGTTGTGGACGGCGGTCCGGCAACCACCTTTGATACGAAAATCGCGATCTACGACATGGGCGTCGACTTCACCACCTTCGACTACGACGATCTCGGTGACGCGCTCGTCGGTTGCAACGACGACGACGGGACGTGCCTTGGCGCGGGCGGTATTTACCCATCCTCACTCACGGTCAGCGCGCTTGACGGCCGCTGGTACCTCATCCGCGTGGGCTCGTACGACATCCCGGGAACAGCGCGGGTGACGTTCGACTTCCCCGACCCGTGCGTGCTTCCGACCGCCAACGGCTTCGAGGCGGAACCGTGTGGCAGCAATACGAACGGCGGATGCGACATCGACGGATCGGTTGAACCGATCTCCGCTGGACGGACAGTGCAGGGCACGTTCTGGATCAACGAGGATGGCCATGGCGGCATTCTTCGCGACCTCGATTGGTACCAACTCGACGTGACCGAGGACCGCGAGGTCACCATCAGCCTCTACTCACGGAGTTTCACCGAACTCTACCTCATCCGAGGCGACCTCTCGGTGCCAGGTTGCGGCGGGATCTCCTTGGTCGATCGCGGCGACGGCGACTGTCCGAACCGCACGGTGATCTGCCTCTCGGCGGGAACCTATTACGTGGTCGCCGGCCTCGACTTCGAGTCCGCCCTCGCGCCCTGTGGAAGCAGCACTCGGAACGACTACGTGCTTGACATTCAATCGGTGCCCGCACCGTGTCCGGCGTTGATCGAACCCCAGTGCGTCTCGGCGGGACCGGACGTCGCGTGGAGCAACAACCAAGTTCCGCCCACTGGTACGAACAACCTCGGCGCCGTTGTCGCATGCGCACAGGGCGGCGCCTATCCGTCTTGCGGCGTCACCGGGACCGCCGCCAACAAGTTCGCGCGTGTCTTCACCGCCGGCCAACTCGGCGGCGACATCGACTGCCTTGAACTCGGCTTCTTCTCGATCAAGCGGGGCAACAGCACCGTGGGCTCGTCGTGCGTCAACTACCTCTCGGACATCCCCCTTCCAGCGCTCGTCTCCATCTGCCGCGACACCGATGGCGGTGCGCCGCGCAACATCATCGCCTCGGCCGGTGATGGCAACGATCTTGAGATACTCGCCACGCGCGAGATCATCGTCCCTGGTATGGCGGATACCGGCGCTCTCGACCTCGACCCGCCGCTCTGCCTCGAAGGCGTGAGCGGCAACATCGTCGTTGTGCTCGAAGTGCCGAGCTTCATCGAACCGAATCCGCTTGTTCCCGAGGACTCCGGCTACGGCCTCCGCGCCGCTGGTCTTACCGTCGCAGGTCAACCATCACAGGTGTTCGTGCGCTTGAGCTGCGCCGACGCCGCGGGTCAGTTCATTCCTGCGGAAAACCTGAGCTCGACGTTTACCGCCCAGTGGTTCGTCGGCGCGCACGGAACCTTCTCGCGTTGCCCGTCGCTCTGCCCCGCCGACTGCACGCGCGACGGCGTGGTGGACTCGGGCGACGTCGCGGTGCTGCTCTCCGCTTGGGGACAACCCGACTCGGGACAAGGCCCGAACTACCCCGACATCGATGGCGACGGTTTCGTGGGCGCATTCGACCTCACGCGTCTCCTCGACGCCTGGGGACCGTGCCCGTAAGGCGAGGACGAGCCTGCGACGCACGGAAATACCGCTGTTCGAACCCGGCGAAGCCCTGGTGTTCGGTATGCTGTGAGAATGCTCATCAACGTCCGCAACGTCACTTCGTCTCGTTCGCTCGCTCTCGCGTGCCTCGCACTTGTCGTTTCCGCCGGCCTCGCAGGCTGTGGCGGCGGCGCACAGGCTCGTACGGGATTTATCCCGTCCAGCGTGCGACTTGCGAAGACCGATGACCTCACCGGATCGTGGCGATCCGCGTCCTTCGATGCTGCCTCGTTTGGCCGCATCGTCGTGATGCCGGTCTCGATGCCCGAGCCCGATGAGTACGGCGACCTCGACGCCGAGCAACTGCGCACCTGCCGCGAGACACTTGAGGAGGAGCTGCGTGCGAAGCTCGCCAAAGGCGTCGTCGGCGGCGCCGGCGACCGCACGCTCGTCGTCCGTGCAGCGATCACCGCGATCAAGCCGAACAAGCCGCTCCTCAACGTGGCGCCGCAGACCCAGATCATGAAGCGCGGCTACGGCTATGCCTCGTGCGAGATCTACGCGACCGACGGCGACGGTGGCCCGGTGGTCGCGGCGTTCATGCAGACCTCCGACACGTCGCGTTTCTCCGACGAGAAGCTGAGCGAGACCGGCACCGCCCGTCGCGCCGCCGGCGACTGGGCCGACGAGTTCCGCGCACTCCTCACGCGCTGACGTTCGATCGCGACGCACACACCTCGCGCAGATAGGCGGCGAGTACCTCCGCCTGAGCGCGGCGCGTGAAGCGCGCGGCGAGCGGGATCCTGCGCGACGCGACCGCCTCGCCGTTCCGCCACGCCCCGTGCATCGCGACAAGCGCCTCGCGGATCGATGCCGCGGAACAGGGATCGGCCACGCGCGAGCGAGGATCCTCGCGCAGCCAGTCGCGCGCGTCGCCCTCGGGTGCCAGGCCGAGGATGGGCCTCCCCGTCGCGAGGTACTCGTAGAACTTGCCCGGCACCATGCGGGCGCGCGCACCCGCGGGGAGCCCGTGCATCGCAAGCACCAGCGCGTCGGCCGTCGCCGCGAACTCGGTGCAACGGTCGTGCGGCATGAAGCCCGGCGTGCGCACGCGGTCGCCGAAGCCGGAGTCCTCGATCACGCGTTGCGTGAGCGGGTCGACGTTGCCCGCGATCTCGACCACGGTGTCGCGGCCCGCGGGGTGCGCATCGGCCCGCAGCGACTGGAGCGCCCCGAGCAGAAAGTACGGCGACCGCCCGCGTCCATCGATCCTCTCGCCCGCCACGCGCAGCAGTCGCCACGCGCGCTTCGCAGGCGAGAATCGCTGGAAATCGGTCGAGAGGAAGTTGCCTGCGACCCGCAGCCGCCAGACGTCGCCCTTCGGCACATCGACCGGCGCGGGAAAGTCACTCTCCTCCCACCCGTTCGTCACCACGGCGTACGGAACCCGACCCATGCGCGGTACCGCGCGCTCGAACGCGGCTCGGGCGCCCGGCACGTTCGCAATCACGCCGTCCGCCGAGTCGAGCGCGGCGTTCATCCGCTCGAGCGCGCGTCGATGCTCGAGCCAGTGCCGTGACACGAACCATCCGTCGAGCGCCCAGGGATCGCGAAGGTCGATCACCGCGCGCGCACCGGTACACGCGCGTACCGCGAACGCCGCATCGGCCAGTTCGAAGGGACTGAGCGTCGCGAGCACCACATCGGGCCGCCACGCCCTGGCAACATCGACGGCCTTCGCGGACAGGGCGTCGGACCAGTTCGCGGGTTCTCCGCCGACCGGTGCCGCCGCACGCTCGACCCGAACGCCCTGCGCACCCTCGATCCAAGCGAGCAGCGAGGCGTCGTGCGGGTCGTAGACCGCGTTGCGCGCGTGATCCTGGGCCCGCGTGACCACCGTCACGTCGCAACCAAGCGCGGGGAGATGTCGCGCAAACGACGCGGGCCGCTGGGCACCGGGACCACCGTCGGGCGGGAAGTAGTGGGCGACGAGGAGGACCTTCACGCAAGCACCATCATCGGCCGTCGATCGCAGGGCTCACGAGCGAGGGGGCACCGCGCCCGACCGATCCGCACGTGGTCCGTATGTCGGCCGAACCGACGGAGAGATGTTCCAATTTCATGCGATTTCCGACCTGTCGTTCGATGGGGGTGGGTTCATTCCTCTTTTCAGATTTCCGGCTTGCGGCGGCAACAGGCGCTGTTAGCGTCGTGAAGTCAGGCGGCTCGCCCCAAGCCCCGCGTGGGGACGGCGCACCGCCACGATCTCGGAGGCCGGTACGGCATGGCACGAAGCTCTCCCCTCTCTGTGGCACGGTTCCTCGCTCCCCTCGGCGCGCTTGTCGCGTCGCTCTCCACGGCGTTCATCGCCGAGAGCGCGTCGGCACAGCAGTCGATCGAGCAGCTCCCTCTCTCGAAGCAGCTGCTCGAGGCGAACCCGAAGCTCCTCTACGACCCGACCTCGGTGCTCGTCCGGTTCAAGCCGCAGGTGGACGAGGAGATGCGCGACCTTGCGCTCGCGCTCGTCGGCGGCAAGATCCGCGAGGAGTACACGGTGGTCCCGGGTCTCTGCCTCGTCGAGGTCGACATGCCCGTCGAGGAGGCGATCGTCAAGCTGCTCGGCGCGAAGGGCGTCTCGTACGCCGAGCCCGACTGGGTGATGCGCACGACCGCGATCCCGAACGACCCGAGCTTCGGCAACCTCTGGGGCATGCGCAACACCGGCCAGACCGTGAACGCCGACCCCGGCGTCTCGGGAGCGGACTCGCGCGCCTACCAGGCGTGGGACACGTTCACCGGCGACGCCAACTTCGTCGTCGCGATCATCGACGACGGCACCAACAACACGCACCCCGATCTCGCGGCCAACATCTGGTCGAACCCCGGTGAAATCGCTGGGAACGGCGTCGACGACGATGCGAACGGCTACATCGACGACACCTTCGGCTACGACTTCTACCAGCGCGACAACAACCCGTCGAACACGGCGCACGGCACGCATACCGCGGGCACCGTGGGCGCCGTCGGCAACAACGGCGTCGGCGTCGCCGGCGTTTCCTGGCGCTGCAAGATGATGGTCCTGCGCTTCCTCGGACCGAACGGCGGCTACACCTCCGACGCCGTGCTGTCGGTCCAGTACATGAACCAGAAGCAGGTGAAGGTGTCGAACAACTCGTGGGGCGGCGGTGGCTTCACCCAGTCGCTCTATGACGCGATCAACGCGTCGAAGTCGAACGGCCACGTGTTCGTCGCGTCCGCCGGCAACAGCGGCGCCAACAGCGATACGAGCCCCTCGTATCCGGGCGCGTACAACCTCGACAACATCATCAACGTGGCCGCGACCGACAACAACGACGGCCGCGCGTCGTTCTCGAACTACGGCGCGACGAGCGTCGACATCGGCGCCCCCGGCGTCAACATCCTGTCGACCTACGGAACCAACGGCTACTCGTACCTCAACGGAACGTCGATGGCCGGTCCGCACGTCGCGGGCGCGGTCGCGCTCGTGTACGCGGCGAATCCCGGATACACCTACTCGCAGGTGAAGAACCGGATCATGTCGACCGCTCGTCCGGTGTCGTCGCTCACGGGTCGCTGCGTGACGGGCGGCGTCCTCAACGTCGCGGCGGCGCTCGGCACCGGTGGCGGCACCAACACCGCGCCGACCGTGTCGATCTCCTCGCCCGGCGGCGGTTCGTCGTTCGCCTCGGGCGCGACGATCACCTTCACCGGCTCGGCGACCGACACGCAGGATGGCTCGCTCACCGCGTCGATGACGTGGACGTCGAGCCTGCAGGGCGCGATCGGCACGGGTGGCTCGTTCACCCGCAACAACCTCGTCGTAGGCACGCACACAATCACCGCAAGCGCCACTGACAGCGGCAGCCTGAGCAGCTCGTCGACCGTAACGATCACCGTGACGGCGTCGTCGGGCACCGCGCCCGCCGCACCCTCGGCTCCCACCGCGACGGCCGTCGGCGGCACGGTCACCGTGCGCTGGACCGACAACTCGTCGAACGAGACCACGTTCGAGATCAAGCGGCAGCAGCGCATCGGCAGCACCTGGACCAACGAGACCGCCGTCGGTTCGGTCGGGGCGAACGTGACGCAGTTCACGAACACTCCGGGCGCCGGGCGCTGGCGCTACGCGATCCGTGCGGTCAACTCGGCCGGCGCGTCGGCGTGGACGGCCTGGGTGCAGGTCACGATCAACTGAGCCGCGACATCGCGTGCTCGAGCAAGAAGGACGGCGGGGAGGCCCTTGGGCCTCCCCGCCGTCTTCGTTTGAACCTGCTGCTCGTCACAAGCCGCGGCGACTCCGGGAGATCGAAGTCAAGTCCATGCACGGAGATCCGGTTCGGAGCACTCGATCGCGGACTCGATCGAGGACTTGATCGAGTCCCCGATCGCTATCCCCGCGCGGCATCGTGCGCCGCCGCGAGTGCGTCCCACGAGCCGTCGAAGGCGAAGGCGTAGTTCTGCCAGCGGCCGATCGACGCGCGGTTGATCGGCTTGCGCACTTGCCCGTGACTCAGCGTGAACACCGCACGGCGGTTTGCCTCGGGCGCGAGCACCGCATCGTCCATCGCGAGTCCGAGCCGGGCGAGCACACGCTCGACGTGCACGCGCGGTGCATCGACGAAGCGCTCGTACACGAGGCGCTCGTGCGGGATCTCGAGCACCTCGAGAACACGCGGCACGATGGTCCGCTCGGCCTCGTGCACGCGACGGATCGACGCAAGGCTTGCGGTCCAGCCATCGGTGAACGGATGGAAGTACGAGAGGAACGTGCTGATCGCGGCGTCGCGCGGATCGCGCGCCACCGACAGGCACGTCGCACCCGGAAGGACCGCGGCGACCGCAGGCAGGGCGCGCCACGCGCGCAGCGTCTT
>JAJTGL010000105.1 GCA_021297795.1 Planctomycetaceae bacterium | reverse complement strand
CACCGCGGAACGGAGCTCGGCCTGGCGCTGGAAGATGCGCTTGGCGCCGTCGACATCGGAATCCTGCACGGCCTTGAAGAGGCGCGGCATCGACTCCTCGAGATAGGTGTTGCGGGCGCGGAGCGCGGTGTCGAGGCGACCCTCGTAGTCGTTGAACAGCGGCTCGACCTTCGCGAACTCGTCGGGCGGAAGGCGCAGGTCGTCGACGACGAGGAAGAGGTTCACGTTCTCGCCGGAGATGCGGCCGCGCGGGAGCGACTTCTCGCGGGTGAGGAAGCGCTCGAAGGCCGGCCACTGCGAGAGCTGATCGTCGTCGAGCACGGCCTTGAGACCGGACGAGAAGTTGTCGCGGAGCTGAGCCTTGCGCGACTGCCAGCCCTCCATCTTGTCGAGGAGCTCGCCCATGGCGGCCTTGACCTCGGCATCGATGCCCGAAGCCTCGGCGGTCTGCGCGAACTTCTCGGCGGCGGCGGCCATGCGCTGGCGGATGAACTCGCGTCGCGCGTCCTCGTCCATCTCGCCGTTCTGCTGCGCTGCCTGGAGCTCCTGCTGCACCGACTCCCACGTCTGGCGCATCTGCTCCTGGCGCTCGGGGGTCATGAACGACCGCATCATGTTGCGGCCGATCTCGGTCATCGCCGACATGATCGCGTCGGCCTCGGGCTGGTAGGCCGCCTCGTAGTCGACGAAGAGATTCTCGAGCACGCCGCTCTGGTCCTCGGTGAGGTTGAGCTGGCGGACGAAGATGCGGATGTCGCTGCGCTCGAAGTCCGGCGTCATCGCCTCGCGGATGTCCTGCATGCCGCGACCCATGCCGCCCATCATGCCGCGGCCCATACCGCCACCCATGTTGCCGCCGAAGCCGCGGCCCATACCGCCACCGTTGCCGCCACCATTGCCTCCGCCGTTGCCGCGGCCACCGCGGTTGCCCCCCCCGCCACCTTCCTGGCCCTGGCCCTGACCGCCCGCGGGCGGCTCGTTCTGCGCGAGGACGAGCGATTCGCTCGCGACGAGCGCGATCGCGGCGACGAGAGCGGAACGGAAGTTGACGAGACGGAAGGAGGACTTGGTGGCGGGCTTCATGGCGGGCTCCGGTGCGAAACGCACCTTGGTTCGTCGCGGGACGGTGATCGATCGAGGGCCGGGCGAGAGAGACTGGCGGCCCGATGAGCGGGAGCACGCCAGCGGAACACCGATGCCATGCACGAGCGCGTCGGTTTCCCAGGGGCCGACACGGTACGCGAGGGGCTCTCGCGCGGCTGCGTCGGTCCTGCCGAACGACGAACGCGCCGCGGTATGGCAGCCAAGGCGGGAAATATCGTCTCAGAGTCCCGACGTCGCCATCGAGGCAAGGGTCCGAATAACCACTTCCCGTGAAGCGCTCGCTCGACCTGCCTCAGGTCGGCCATCCGCCGGGCCGATGCAGAGGGGTGCGTCGCCACGCCGAAGCGTGCGCGATCGCGTGAGTACCCGAGCGTTCGGAGCCTTGTGAAGCGCAGTCCCGGCAACGACCCGATCGAGACGCCCTTGGCGGCGTCAGCCGAGGTTCCGCGCGTGGTGGTCGTCGATGACGACACACACGCCGCGGAGGCCCTGCTGTCGATCGCCCGGACCGCGGGATACGCGACCGCGCGCGCCTCCACCCCTGCAGCAGCGAGCGACTCCGGTCCGCGATCGCAGGCGATGGTGATGGTCGTGGACATCGAGGCGATCGGCGGGAGGTTGGAGCAGATCGCCCACCAGCTGCGCGCCGGCGGGCGACCGCATCAGTTGCTCGTCACCGCGGCGGACGCGGGCGCCCGGCAGGTGCTGCGCTGGATCCACGAAGGTGCGAGCGACGTGCTTCCCAAGCCCTTCGATGCCGACGAGGTGCGCGCGGCGCTGGACCGCGCCGCGATGCGCCTCGGTTGCGCGGTCGAGGACAGCGGCTCGGCGACGACCGCCCGCGCCGCCGATCCTCTCGAGATCGTGGGGGCCGATCCGAGGCTGCGCGATGCGCTCGCGCTCGCACGCGCCGCAAGCGGCGTCGCATCCACCGTCCTCGTGCACGGCGAGTCGGGGACGGGAAAGAGCATGCTCGCGCGCGCCATCCACGAGATGAGCGATCGACGCGATGGCCCGTTCGTCGAGATCGCGTGCGGCTCGATCCCGGAGGCGCTCCTCGAGAGCGAGCTCTTCGGACACGTCAAGGGCTCCTTCACCGGCGCGATCGCGGACCGCAAGGGCCGCTTCCTCGCCGCCAACGGCGGCACGATCTTTCTCGACGAGATCAACTCGGCGCCTCCCGCGATGCAGCTCAAGCTGCTTCGCGTGCTGCAGGAGCACCGCTTCGAACCCGTCGGAAGCGAGCAGTCGCTGGACGTGGACGTGCGCGTGATCGTCGCATCGAACCAACCGCTCGAGCGGCTCGTGGAGGAGGGGCGGTTCCGCCAGGACCTCTACTACCGCGTGCAGGTCATCGCGATCGACCTGCCCCCGCTGCGGGAACGCCCCGCGGACATCGAGGCGCTGGCGCTGCACTTCCTCGCGCGGAAGGCAGCGGAGGCGCGACGCACCTGCCTCGGCTTCACACCCGACGCGATGCGGGCGCTCCGCGCATACCACTGGCCGGGCAACGTGCGCGACCTCGAGAACGCGATCGAACGCGCCGTCGTGCTCGGGCGCGATGCGCGCATCGGCGTCGGCGATCTCCCCGAGCGCGTGATGCGCACGCGTGCGACGAGCGCACCGACGCTCTCGACGCACGACGCGCAGGCGGAGCGAACGATGCCTCGGTTGCCGGCCACGGAGGCCGGCGCGCCGAGGTCCGCGAACAACTCCACCGCCGAGCGGCCGGAGCTGTGCGAGACCATGCGCGCCTCCGAGCGACGACGCATTGTCGAGGCGCTCGACGAGTGCGCGGGAAACCGCACGCGCGCCGCACGCGCCCTGGGCATCGATCGATCCACGCTTTATCGGAAGATGATCGATCTCGGACTCGCCGTGCCGCGCGACCAAGACCGCGCGGCATGACGCCTGTAGCGTCTGTGCGACGGCGCATGCACGCATTCTTTGCCGTGTTTTGCCGAAGCTCCTCGACGCGGCGCGACTTGGTGACAAACTCAAAATCGACCGGTTCATGCGCGACACCGCGCCTGCATCGGCTACTCTGACCGACGAGGGAACGCTTTCGTCGAGATCAGGGAGGGTCTCACGCCCAGGCTGCACATGCAGCCGGGCGAGGTCTTCGTGTCGTCTCCGCGGAGGGAGCCGACACGCATCGAGGGGTTCATCCGGATCTCGGATGATCCCGAGCAAGGGACCGCAGGACGTCATGTCCTCGGACAAGCGAAAAGGGAGCATGCACAAATGAAGAACGGTTCTCGCAGCGGCGTTGTCGTGAGTTCAGTCGTGACTTCAGTGGGGGGTTCGGTCTTCGGCCGTTCGTCCATCGTGGGCGCGCTCGCGCTCGTCGCCTCGTGCCCCGCCTTCGCCGGCGGCTTCAGCCAGGCGTCGGGATACCGGAGCAAGAACGACAGTCCTTTCGCCTCGACGCAGCTCGTCGTCAATGACTTCGAGACGACCGCCGACACCGTCGGCGTGGGCGTCAGCGGAGTCGTTGCCCGCGTGACCGGCACCTCGGTCGATGCCGACGACGCATCGCTCGACGGCGCAGGCGCCGGCGGCCACAGCCTCGCGCTCGGCGCATACCTGCCGACGTTCGCGCCGGGCAGCGCCATCTTCTCGTTCCAGTCGAAGCTCCTCGGCGGCACGCCGACGAACGTCGGCGTGGTGATCACCAGCGCCAACGGCCTCGAGGATCTCAACGGCAACGTCATCGACGTGCCCGTGACCGTCACGGTCGCGCTCGCCGACGGATCGATCGTGACGCAGGTCTTCAACGTGCGCAGCGCGGACGCCGTCGCCACCGACGACGTCTTCCTGGGCTACGCCTCCTCCTCGGGCATCCTGAGCCTCAGCGTCCAGGCCGAGATCCCCATCAAGGTCGATCACCTGCAGTTCGCGCTTCCGGCGCAGCTCACTCCTCCGTCCGTCCGCAACGACTTCGACGGCGACGGCAAGGCCGACATCTGCTGGTACAAGCAGTCGAGCGCGACCTGCGCGATCTGGAAGATGAACGGGCTTGTCCGCGAGTCCTCGATCTCGCCGAGCGGGCCACTTCCGCAGGGTTCGGTCGTGCTCGGCTCGACCGATCTCAACGGCGATCAGCGCGCCGATCTCCTGTGGCAGAATCCGACCAGCGGCGTCATCAGCGCCTGGCTGATGGACGGCAACTCGGTCCTCGAGAGCGGCGCCATCGGTCCGGCCGTCGCGAGCGCCTGGAAGCTCATCGGCGCGGGTGACATCGACGGCGATGGCAACGGCGACTGCGTGTTCCGCAACTCCTCGACCGGCGCCGTGAGCGGCTGGCTCATGAGCGGCCTGACGCGCATCACCTCCGGCCCGATCGCCAGCGCCGCCGGCCTGACGGCCCTCGGCATGGGCGACTTCGACGGCGACGGCAAGCAGGATCTCCTGTGGCGCAACGCGTCGAACCGCGTGGTCGTCTGGAAGATGGACGGACTCTCGGTGGCGAGCTCCCAGCAGGTCGCGAACTCGACGAACGTCAGCACCAGCTGGGCCGTCGCGGGAACGCCGGACCTCGATGGCGACGGTCGCAGCGACGTCCTCTGGCGCAACACGTCCTCGGGCGTGGTCAGCGCGTGGCTGATGAACGGCGCCTCCCGCTCCGGCGGCGGCACGGTCACCTCGGCCGTCTCGAACGCCTGGAAGATCATCGGCACCTCGGATCTCAACGGCGACGGCCGCGACGACCTCCTCTGGCGGAAGGTCTCGAACGGCGACGTCTACGGCTGGCTCATGAACGGCATCACGCAGCAGGCCTCCGGCTTCATCCGCAACGCCGGCACCACGTGGTCCCCGATCAAGTAAGCCGCGAGATCCCGGACTCGACGACACACCACGAAACACGATCGGGCTCCGCAACCGATCCTGTGCGCTCCTCGCCCCCGCCGGCCTCCGGCGGGGGCGGTTTGCTTTCGCCTCAAACGCTCGACGTGGTCGCGACAGGCCGGGAAGTCGCGATCGCAGGTCTCCCGCGCCGGGCAGGGTGAACCCGTGGACGCCGATCTCGGCGGAAATCGCCCGAACCCTGTATCTCGAGCCCCGCGCGAGGCTCCCATCGGTTTACAACGGGCCTTCGACGCCCGGAGGAACCTCATGACCAGCCCACGCCTCGCCCTCGTGTCTCCCCCCCTGTTCGCAGGCCGTTCGATTGTGCAACATACTTTCCTGGCAGGACTTGCACTTACTGTCAGCCTCTCGGCCTCCGCGCAGGAAACCGTCACGAGGAAGCCGCGCGTGGCGCTTTCGCCGCTGTCGGCAACCGCCGCCCAGCGCTTTGGCGCGGGAGCGGCGGTCGAGAGCGGACTCGCCGTGTTCGGCGCACCGGGTGTCGGGAACGGCGCCGCGACGATCTTCGAGCGCGGGTCGAGCAACACTTGGTCGGTGGCGGCGACCGTCGCCGCCTCGGACGGCGCGGCGGGCGACGACTTCGGCGCCGCGACGGCCATCGATGGATCGATCGTCGTGGTCGGCGCTCCCGACGGCCCCGGCAACGCCGCCGATGCGGGCGCGGTGTACGTCTTCCGCAAGGTCGGCGCGTCGTGGACCCAGGTCGCGAAGGTGATCGCGTCGGACGGCGCGAACGGCGACGCCTTCGGGGCGACGGTGGCGCTGAAGGGCGACACGCTCGTCGTCGGCGCGCCCTCGGCGGATGCCGGCGCGACCGATGCCGGCGCCGCGTACGTGTTCCGCAACACCACGGGCGACGTCTGGTCGCAGCAGGCGAAGCTCGTCGCCACCAGCCCCGCCGCCAACGCGCGGTTCGGCGCGGCCGTCGCGACGCGTTCGTCGCGCGCGCTCGTCGGCGCACCGGGCGCGAGCGGGAACGCGGGGCGCGCGTTCCTCTTCCGCAACTCGGGTGGCACGTGGACCCTCGCCACCGAACTCTCCTCGATCGAGGCGGGCTCGCTCGCCTTCGGCACGTCGGTCGCGCTCAGCGGCACGGTTGCCGGCGACTGGGCGATCGTCGGTGCTCCCAACGCGCTCGCCGGAGCGGTCGCCGGTGGCGCGGCGTTCGTCTTCACCCGGTCCACCGACACCAGCTGGCCGCAGACCGCGCGCCTGACGCAGGAAGACGCCGCGGCGGGCGATCGATTCGGCGACGCCGTCGCCGCCTCCGACGACCGCGTTGTCGTCGGCGCGCCGTACGACACCGTCTCCAGCGTCGCGGGCGCCGGTAGCGCCACGACGTTCCGCCGCATCTCCGATCAAAGCTGGCGCGCCGGCTTCAAGCTGGCCGCCTCGAGCGGCTTCACGGGTGGCCACTTCGGCCAGGCCGTCGCCATCGCGGGCGAGCGCGTGATGATCGGTGCACCCGACGCCGCCAACGGGGCCGCCGGTCGGGGCATCGGGCTGCACTACAAGCTCGACTACGTGCGGTCGTCGATCGATGACAACTCGAGCGGCGACGTCGTGTGGTTCAATCCATCGGTCGGCAAGGTCTCGTCCTGGTCGATGAACGGCCTCGTTCGCGAGGCGGGCTTCGCACCGACGAACACCGCCGGCGCGACCGTGCAGTTCGACGGCTGCGGCGACTTCTACGGCGACGGCCGCACCGCGATTGTGATGCGGCGGAAGTCGGACGGCGCGCTCCGGCTGTGGCGCCTCTCGACGACCGGCGTCACGCAGGACGTGATGCTGTCGAACGCGCTGAACTACGACTGGCGCGTGCTTGCGGTGACGGACGCGTCGGGTGACGGTCGCGCCGACATCCTCTTCCGTCGCAGCTCGACGGGACAGGTGGTCCTCTGGCAGATGAGCGGCGCGACGAAGCTGGCGGGCATCACGCTGGGCACCGCGACGGCGCTCGAGTTCCTCGCCGTCGCCGACGTGGATGGCGACGCCCGCGCCGACATCCTCTGGCGCGACGGCGGCGGCATCGTGCGCGCATGGATCATGGGGCCTTCGTCGGTCGCGTCGATCGTCGCGCTGGGCGGAGCGCCCGCAATGCCGACCGCGTGGGTGCTCGTCGGTACAGGCGACCTCGACGCCGACGGCGACGACGACTTCGTCTGGCGCAACCGGACCAACGGCACCGTCCAGGGATGGACGATGCAGGGAACGGCCGTCGCCTCGACCGGCCCGATCGCCGCGAACGTCGGTCTCCAGTGGCGCGTCGAGTCGATGAACGACCTCGACGGCGACGGCGACGAGGATCTCGTGTGGCGAAACCGCTCCAGCGGTGCCGTCCACGCGTGGCTGATGAGCGGCTTCACGAAGTCGTCGAGCGGATTCGTCCGCAACGCCGCGGCGTCGTGGAGCATCCTGAGCGACGACGACTACAACGACGACCGCGGCCACGACGGGCATGGCGACGATGACAACGGCGACGACGACAACGGCGACGACTGGAACGACGACCACGGCGGGAGCGACGACGACGATGACGAGTCGGGCGACGACGACGGCTCGGGTGGCGGCGACGAGACCGTCTCGGGCACCGCGTTCGTCGGCGCGCTGAACGCGGCGATGACCTCGACCGGTCTGCCGGTCCTCGAGGCGGAGGCCGAGCGCGAAGGCGCGACCGACTACGTCGAGGTCCTGCACTGGAACGCAGGCTCGGGGCAGTTCACGCGCGTGCTGGTGAACGCGGCGACGCAGGCGATCGCGTCGACCTTCACCTGGACTCCGTCGGAGGCGCAGTACGAGGACCACGCGGATGCGATCGCGATCCTCGGCTCGGTCACCGTCTCGCCGTCCTCGGCGACCACGCAGGTCCTCGCGTCGCGTCCGGGCTGGACGGCGCACTCCGTCGAGCTCGAGGACGAGGACAGCGGCCCCGAGTGGAAGGTGGAGGTCGTCTCGCCGACGGGCGTGGTGCAGGAAGTCCCCGTTTCCGCGGACTGAGCGACCGACCCTTCATCCGAATCTCACGAGCAGCGACCCCGGGACATCCCGGGGTCGTTTGCTATCGGGCCTGCCCGCACAGACGGAGCAGATCGCATGCGCCGCACAGCCGATCGCCGAAGTCGCGAGGTCTGCGGAGGGTGCTTGCACCCCATCTTCGCTTCGGTCGATGCCTCGAAAGCCGCCGTCTCGCGGCCAAGAAAGAGGTCGTCTCCCCATGCGTCGCAAGCTCCTCTCCCTCGCCGCCGCTCCCTTGTTCGCCACCGCCGCCGCGTCCGCCGACTTCGTCGGTTTCGCCAGCACGAGCAGTGTCGTCGAGGGTGAGTTCGAGACGTACCACGTGCTCGAGGTCTACGCGCTCTTCGACGACGAGACGGATCGGCTGCTCAACATCTTCGACGTGCAGGCGTCGCTCGGGCGGCCGGGATTCCCGGGCTCGAAGGTCCCTCTGTTCCAGGCGAGCGACTCGGTCGAGGAACTCCCCGCGACGATGCTGCCCCTCGGCTTCCTTCCGCCGGGCGAGCAGTGGGTGTTCGACACCTACGTGACGATCGGCGCACGGCAGGGCGACTTCCTCAACGGCACGGTCGCCGATCCCGACTTCGACGATGCCTTCTTCACCGAGAGTTCGATCATCGATGGCGCCGGTTGGTACAACCTGCCTCCGACGAACGTCTACGGACTCGCGGGCGCCGAGCGCCGCGTCTTCCTCGGACAGTTCACCGTGACCTCGGCCCAGTACGAGGCCGGGCTGCGGCTCGAGTTCGCCGCGACCATCGGCTATGCCAACAGCGGCGCGCTC
>JAJTGL010000018.1 GCA_021297795.1 Planctomycetaceae bacterium | reverse complement strand
GGTGATCGACGTCGATAGCGGGAGATTCGCGATCTGGTTGAAGACGTGTACCTGACCGCGCGCTCCGACCAGTGCGGCCATGTTGGAGTAGGTCGAGAGATCGACGTGCGGGCCGGGCGGAAGCGCAGTCGGCACGATGGCACCCCAGGCACGCGCTTCGCCCGCATCGGTGATCGCGATCACGAAGTTGGTCGTCTGCCCGATCGCGACCACGCTCGTCACGTCCGACGGAATCACGCCGAACGGGGCCGCGGCAGCGGTCGTTGCAACATGGACGAACGGCCGACCATCCCGCAGAATCATCGGGAGCGCACTGTTCTGGGTGGTACCGAGTTCACCGATCGCCTTGAACTGACGGAGGGGGGCGAAGAGGTGCTCCTGCCCCGGTGGCTGCGTCGAGCCGTAGACGAGCATCCCGGGGCCGTCGGCGGCCACGGGTTCGGCACAGGCAAGCAGCATCACGGGACCCGCAAGTGCGAGCAGCCGACGGGCGAGACGGGAACTGGTGGGCAACATGGGCGTGGCTTCTTCCGGGCGGCGGACGCCTGTGGCCAACGGCGGGGAGGGGACGACCTCCGCTCGGCGGGCAACGGCGGGCGGCTCCCCGAAGTGGCCGATCGTAAACCCTCGTCGCGTGGAATCGAAGGCAAATCGGAGAGGGTGATCGGTGCAGGCGATGACGAATTCGTCAAAGGCCTCGGAACCGCGTCCAAATCCGCGGGGAGATCGACTACTCAGGGCGTACATGTCTCCTTCAGCCTCGCCACCCGATCCGTTCGCGGGAGGTCTTTCCGGACCCTCCCCCGGGCGTTCCCCGGCCGAGGCGGTCTCGGGTACGACCGACTCGCCTGGGTCGATGCTCGAGTCGAAGTCCATCGGTCGACCGACGACGCTGATCGGCGCGTCGTCGGTCGGTCCGCGTGTCCTCGTGGTCTCGTCGATCCAGCTCGACCCGCCCACGCACGGGAACCGAGCTCGCAACCGGGCGCTGGTCGGGGCCCTTCGGCGCGCGGGCTGCGAGGTCCACTACCTCTTCTGGAGCACCTCGTCCGACGAGGCGTACCCGGCGGACGCGATGCGTGGCCTCGTCGATTCCGGTGAGCTCGTGCGGGGGCGCGCGCCCCGGCTGGTCCGCAACGCGCAGCGCATGGCGCGCAACGTCGCGCATGCCGTCGGGAAGACCGGCGTCCTGCCTGCGGCGGCATGGTGGACGCTCAGCGCCGATCGACTCGCGTCGACGCTCTGTCCTACGCCGCTTCTCTCGCGCGTGCGCGAGCTCCTGGCCACGGAGCGGTTCGATGCGGTCATCGCGAGCTACGCGAACCTCGGTCCCGTCGCCGCGCTCGCTCGCGAGCATGGCGCGCTCGCGATCATCGACACCCACGACATCCTGCACGAGCGCGCGGAGGCGATTCGAAGGAACCGCATCTTCCCGTCGGGCACCATCATCGATCGCGCGCAGGAGGCGCGACTGCTGTCGCAGGCCGATCTCGTGCTCGCCATCCAGTCGCGCGAGGCGCGCGAGCTCGCGCCGCTCGTGGGGGCCTCCCGCGTGATGGTCGTCGAGCACGGAATGCGGATGCCCGACTTCGTGCCTATGCGGCCCGAGTCTGGACGTGCGCTCACGCTGATCTCCTCCGACAACAAGCAGAACCAGCATGGACTCGAGTGGTTCCTCGGCGAGGTCTGGCCGAAGGTGCTTGCGCGCGTTCCCGACGCGGTGCTCGAGGCCCACGGTCCGCTCTCGCTGCGCACCGAGTGCGCGGGCCCGAACGTCCGCGCGCACGGCATCGCCGCCGACCTCGCGCCGATCTACGCCGCGGCGACGATCTGCATCAATCCGATCCGCGCCGGCAGCGGCCTGAAGATCAAGTCGGTCGAGGCGATGGCGCATGGGCGCGCGCTGGTGACGACTTCGGTCGGTGCCGACGGGCTGCTTCCGGCGATGGAGGACGCGTGCTGCGTCGCGGACGATCCCGTCGCCTTCGCGGACACGTGCGCCGCGCTGCTGCTCGATCCGGCCCGAGCCGCATCGCTCGGGCTCCAGGCGCGCGAGATGTGCGAGAGGCGATTCTCCGCAGACGCCGTCTATGCGCCGCTCATCGCCCGTCTCCGCGCACGGCGCACCGATGCGGCAACGAGCTGCGCGGCTCCGACGATGTCGCTCGGATCGACGCTGGACGCTGCCACCGTCGGCGGACCGCGGTGAACCGTGATCGGCCGCGCGTCTGTCGCGCCGCGTCGCGCCGGGTCGTTCCATGCCTCCGCGCCCGAGAATGCGGTGCGGAGCCCCGGTCTCCCCGTTCCCCGCGGTCATTCGGAAGGATCGGTTGGGACCGCTGTCGAATCCGTGCTACGTTTCGACGCGATCGGTCCTCCGCCGTCGATGTCCCCACACCGCTTTCGGCCCAGCGATGGCGGCACGACAACCCCTGTTCTGAACATGCGCATCGATTCCAACCACTCGCGTCGTCACGAGGTTTGGCGCATCCTCCGCGCCGACGTGCTCGTCGGCATCGCGGCTGCGATGCTCGCCCACGCAGCGCCGGCGCGCGCCGCCGACATTCATGTTCCTTCGCAGTACGCGTCGATCCAGGACGCGATCGACGCCTCGACCAATGGCGACGTGATCCACATCGCGGCTGGCACCTATGCGCCGATCGAGACGATCGACCTGCGCGGGAAGCAGATCGTGGTCCGCGGCGCGGTTGATGCCGAAGGACTCCCTGCGACGACGATCGATGGCGAGGGGACGAAGCGCATCTTCCTCTGCGCGTCTGGCGAGACGACCGCGACCGCGCTCGAGAACCTCGTGGTCGCGAACGGACGCGCCGCGCGGGGCGCGGGGGTGTTCGTCTTCTCGCCTTCGTCCGGGGCGTTCATTTCGTCGCTCTCCATCCGCAACTGCACCTTCATCGGCAACGAGGCGGTTCCCACGGGTGACGAGACGTCCGAGTTCCACGGTGGAGCCGTCTGCGCGCGCTCACGACGCTCGACTACTTCGGCTTGGTCGACGGGGCGCAGCCCGAGCTCGCGCTCGATGGGAAGGGCTACAAAGTCAACGTGTTCGGCGTCGCGCCGGGGTCGAGTTCGGAGCAGCCGTTCCCACTCGATTTCTCCGGCTGGCGCTGCGACCTGTACGCGCAAGTCGGCGCGCACGAGATCACGCACGTGCTCGACTCGGCCTACATCGTGTCGAATCCCGCGCGGAATGCCCGGCGCGCGGCACTCCTTGCCGACGCCGGGAGCGATCCGCAGAACTACCTCCGCAATCTGCCGCAGTTCCCCTCGGGCTGGTTCCAGCAGAACCCCGGCGAGTTCATCGCGTCGATCGCCAACCAGTGGGTCGCCGAGAGCCAGATGTGCCTGCAACTCGGCAGGCAGCGTCTTGGGCTTGGCCGTCGACAGCCGATCGAGCAGGCGCTCTTCTTCGCCGACATGCTGTCGACCGGAAACACCGTGCCCTTCTTCCGCTGCGGAGTCTCGGGCGTGATCCAGTCGCGCACGGCCACGCTCGTGCGCGATGCGCAGGGCAGGATCATCTCGATCACCGACGGCGGCGTGCAACTCGGCATCACCTACGACGCGCAGGGTCACGTGGCGAGCGCGACGCAGACCGCGCAGGACTGCGACGGCGACGGCATCGCCGACTTCCAGGAGATTCTCTTCCTCGGAACAGGCGCCGACCTCGACGCCAACATGCGGCTCGACGGCTGCAGCGGCTTCATCGACATCGATCAGAACGGAACGGTCGACGCGGGTGACCTCGCGTGGCTGCTCTCGCGCTGGGGCCTGACCGCGAGGGAAGCGCCCGAGTGCGATCTCGATGGTGATGGCCTCGTCGGTGCGGGCGATCTCGCGACGCTCCTGAGCAACCGGGGCGGACCGGTGTGAGCGGACGTCGGCGCACGCATGTGCGGAGCCGTGTCATCGAGGACGAGTGAGACCGAGCGTGTTCATGGATGGCCGTGGCGGTCGCTGACCGCCCGGCGATACACGGCGTCCGCCGCATGCCCTGCAAGCGCGCGACCGACGAGCAGTTCCTCGTCGACCACCTTCGCGGCGCCCTGCATGGCGATCTCGTGTTCGGCGATGTGGTAGCGCGCGCGTGCGATCACCTCGAGGCGATCGCCGGCTTTCGGTGCAATCGAGCGCACGAGCGATGTGATCGCCGCAACCGCCGCGGGGTCCGACACCGCGATCACGACCGCACGCGCCGTCTCGATCCCCGCGTGCTCGAGCACCTCGCGTCGACGCGCATCGCCGAGTTCCGCCTCGATACCGAGCGACCGCGCGAGCGCGTGCCCCTGCGGGCTCGACTCGAGCACCACCGTGCGCGACTGGAGCTCGGTCGGCAGCGCCGAGTACGCCTCGCGCCCCGCGGGGCCGAAGCCGATCAGGATGACGTCGGCGGTGCGCTTGGCGCGTGCGGCGCGCACGCCGTCGCCCTGCGGATCACGCTCGATGCGCGTGGCGGCGAAGCGATTCGCCGCCCCAACCATGAGCGGCGCAAGCGCGAGGCTCGCGACCGTCACCGTCACGACGAGCCTGAAGAGATCTTCCGGGAGATATCCATCGCCCCGCGCGCTTTCGGCGACCACGAAGCTGAACTCGCCGACCTGCGAGATGATCGCGCCCACGACGAGCGCACTCGCGCCCTTCAACCCCGCGAGCCGCAGCGCGCCGGCGGCGAGCATCGTCTTGCCGACGACGACCGTGCCAAGGACCGCGAGGACGAGCACCGCGTTGCGGTATGCCCACGCCGGGTCGCCAGCGAGACCGATCGCCGCGAAGAAGAGCGTGAGCAGGAGCGTATGGAGCGGTGCGACGTCGGCGCGGATCTGCCCCGCAAAGCGCGAACCGCCAAGGAGGACGCCTGCGATGAACGCGCCGAGCGCGATGGGAAGCCCGGCGAGTTCGGCGCCGACCACGCTTCCGAGGGCGCACACGAGGGCGAAGACGATCGAAAGGTCGCGGTTTCGCTCCATCGCGCGGTTCCCGAGGCCGCGTGCCACGATCACGCGCACGAAGAGCGCGAACGACGCGATCAGGATCGCGGCGTAGAGGAGGGTCGAGAGCGCTGCCGCGCCGATCGCCGCGAGGTCGCCGCCCGAGCGGCCGAAGGCGAGCGCGAGCACGATCGGCACCACCGCGATGTCCTGGACGAGCAGGATGCCCATCGCGCGCCTGCCATGCGTGCTGTCGAGCGTGCGGCTCTCGACGAGGAGCCGCGCCACCACGGCGGTGCTCGAGAGCGCGACGATCGATCCGAGGGCAAACGCCGTGCCGAACTGAAGCCTGAACGCCATCGCGATCGCGATGCCTGCGGTCGCGGTCAGCGCGATCTGGAGCGCGCCCGCCGCGAGCACGCGCCAGCCGAGCTGCTTCAGCCGCTCGAAGCTGAACTCGAGCCCGATCGTGAAGAGGAGGAGCGACGCGCCCAGTTCGGCGAGGAGATCGATGCGCTCGCCGGCCTCGACCCAGCCGAGCACGTTCGGCCCGACGATGGTGCCGGCGGCCAGGTAGCCGAGGATCGCGCTCTGACGGAAGCGTTCGGCGAGCATGCCGAGCGCAAGCGCCGAGGCGAGAAGGATGAGGATCTCGACGAGCGCCCCGTGCATCGTGTGCTGCAAAGGTAGCGTCGGCGCGGGCTGGGCGGAGGAGGTTCTCCTCCTCGCGCCCCGTTCCACGCGCCCCGTTTCACCGCGGTCATCCGGCGCGCTCCGCGGGCGACGCTCACCGAATCTCGCTGGATCTCACCGAATCTCACCGAATCTCACCGAAGGTCGAAAGTCGTCAGCGGCAGTCACCCCAGTTTGCCAGCAGCAGCGCGAGATCCGACGCGCCGGTGACGCCGTCGCCGTCAAGATCAGCGATGCCCGTCGATGCGTCGCCCCACAGGCTCAGCAGGAGCGAGAGGTCCGCGGCGCCGACGCTGGCGTCGCCGTCGATGTCGCCGACGCAGGGGGGTTCGACATGCTGCGTGAACTTGAGCGCGGGCATGCCCGAGACGTTGACCTGAGTACATGTCTGGCCCGGACACATACCGCCGAGTTCCGCGTGACCGTCCATCCGCCACTCGAAGTAGTGCGTTCCTGCAGCGATGCGTTGTCCGTCGACAAGTGGCGCGTCGTTGACGAGGTACATCCATGTCGCGTCCCCGTAGCCCTCCTCGGCGAACCGATAGCCAAGATCGTGGAACACGACATCGACCGAAAATCGCAGCGTGCATCCGCCACTGCTTGAGGTGACCGTGGCGGATCCGGGTTGAAGGGTGCCAGAGGCGAATGAGACCAAGATGAAGTCGAACGGGGTGCCGTCCTTCTCGGCCCACGGACCGGCGCCAAACGCACAGCCGGCGTCGTAGCCAGGATCTTGCCCCGGAAAGTCGACTGAGAGGCAGGCGACGGGCGCGCCGATCCACTCTGCTGACGCGTTCAGCCACGGTGTCTCCGCCGTACCGAAGTGATCGCACTTGATCTGCGAGATCTCCGTGAAGTGCATCGGATTCTCGCAGTCGCCTCCGCCGCGCGCGTAGGCGCTGGACGCCACTCCGCTTGCGGCGAAAGCCGCCCCGAGCAGCGCGGCCGAGAGGATGCGCGCGGAACGACCGGACGCGCGATGGGATGCATAGGGCGAGTTGATGCGGGCGGACATGGCGGTGCTCCTCAGCGCAGGTGGCGGAGAGGCGGTCCGGCGCGTTCGACTGGCGCCGTTGGCAGCCTCCTCATGAGGAGCGACAGAGACTCGCCCGCGTGGCCTTGGAACGAATCGACGAGATTGGCGAATTGCTCCGCGCGCGAGAGACGACGCCGAGTCGAAGCCGCGGGAGCGAAGGCGAAGCGTGGCGGGGTGCCGTCCCGGCCAGCGACCGTCGGCGCAACAGCGTGGTCGCTGCGCGTGCGCCTACTTGCGGCTCGGCTTGATCCGCCAGCCATCCACGAACAATTCCGCTTCGAACCGCTCGGCCTGCCCCGGCGCGTTGTCGCGAAGGGCGATGATGCCCGTGGAAGGTGCCTCAAGCGCGACGAGGATGTTCCGCATCGAGGGTTCGAGCAGTTCGATGCGCATGGACTTGGGCTGTGCGCGCCCTTCGATTACGGTCGATCGATGCCATTCCGCAAAGCCTTCGCGCTCGGCGATCGAGACCTCGAGGCTGACATTGGCGACGTCGATCGTCCGCGATGCAGTTCGCAGTTGTCCGCTTGGAGCATCGGAGCGCTTGAGGGAGATTCCGGCGACCGTCGCCACACGGCTGGACGCAACGCCGTCGATGGCGACGCGGAACTGGCTCGCCAGTATCCGGCGCGACGGCGGTGCGGGCGGCTGCGCCTTGCTCTCGATCTGCTTGTCCATGAGCACCGTCGCCCTGGCGGGGGCGAGCGTCATGGTGAACCTCAGTGGATCCTTCGAGGCAGCATCGAGGGTGTCGAGCGTGATTTCGGTCAGGCGCGCGTCGCGGAACTCGTGTCGCCGGACGATCTTGCTGTTGGCGTCGAAGTACATCACCGCGCCGGTGAGGGTCTCGTCGGAAAGCAGTTTCGGCAGCATCGCTTCGAGCGATTCGACCGGCGCAGTGAGCACGAACGGCTCGCACGTCGCACCGGCGATCGACTTCGCCTCTCCCTGTGCGCGCACGAGGCCGACCATGTTGCCGCCGTCTACGGTGTGCAGTTCGATCAGCGACTGGCCGAGCTCGAGATAGGCGCGCACGGCGTCCGATCGGACCTTGCCGCCGGGCTGAACAGCCCCCTTGGATCCGTCCTGGCTTGTCCGCGATGGCGACGCCGCGATGGCGAACAGGGACAGGAGGGAGAGCAGCAGTGCGACGGGAGCCAAGGCGAGTGGACGCATGCGCATCGGGGATTCCTTCCGAGGGTGACCTCGTGGTTGATGCTCCGATCTTCGCCTGTCCGGTGGGGGGACGCAACCAGTTGGACGACCACCCTCGGCGTGGTGAGCGCAGGCACCGCGCTGGACGCTCGCGGTCCGCATGCAATGCACGCGCTGCGGTTCGGATTTCGAGGCGCGGTACTGCGGGCGATGCGGTCGGCGGTGACGTGGGCGCTCTTCCCAAGTGGCGGGCCGACCGAGTCCGAACACTTCACGACGACGCCGTACGTGATCGGTCACGTCATGTGGCCGCACGTTCTCACCGTCACGGCCTTCTGGCTGTTTCCGGCGCTGCTCTTGTTGTTCAGCACCAGCCCGGACGGGCTTCTCGCCGAAGTGATCGCCCGGCTGGTGTTCGGGGCGATGCGTGCAATCACGCTGTTCGGCTCTGGCATCTCTCTCGCCGTCACACGCGCCGCGGCCGCCGGGTAGACCCAACGACAACGCCGCAGGCGGATGCCTGCGGCGCGTCTTGAGGTGGACCTGATCGGGCTCGAACCGACGACCTCTTCCATGCCATGGAAGCGCTCTCCCAATTGAGCTACAGGCCCGTTTGGATGTGCCGCCGAACCTCAGGGCGGGCCGGGGAGGTTATGGCAAAGATCGGCCGATCGCAAGGAGCTGCTGAGGCGGAACTTCCGAAACTGGACGGGACCCGCTTGTACGGGGACCGGAGCGCGAACCGCGCCGTGGACCGATATCGATCCTCGGCCCGGCCGAGCCGATGCGATTTGTGCGCGAGTACAGCGGTTGCACTGGCGTGGATCGAAAGACCGAGCACCCTTACGGTCGGAGATCGAAGGGCGGCTGTTCCCAGCCGAGCGTCCTGTTGTTTTGGCGCCGGATCTGTGTTCTGCCGCATGTCCCCCTTCCGAGGGTCCGCAGTCCAGCGGATCAGGCCATGTCTCCCCGCAACCTCCTTCTTGTGGTTCCCCTCTGCGCAGGGGTCGCCGGTTCCGCATCCGCGTCGCTCTACTTCTCGAGCGGGCCAAGCATCGCCGGTCTCGGGACCTTCACGGGTTCGATGACCTTCGTGGCGACGGGCGCCACGACCGGTCAGCTGTCGGTCGAGTTGACCAACACGTCGCCGATCGGGAACAGCGGTTGGCTGACGGCGTTCGCGTTCAACGTCGTCGATGGCGTCTCGCTTTCGCTCGCACCCGGCTCGACGTGGAACTTCCTCGTCAATCCGGCGGGTAGCCCCTACGGCGACTTTGACTTCGGTGCCTCGACGAGCGAGAGTTGGGAAGGTGGCGGCCCGCCGTCGAACGGCATCGCGATCGGTTCCACGCTGACCACGGTGTTCACCGTCACAGCGAATGCGTCCGTGCTGGCAACGCTCACCGATTCGTCGTTCCTCGACGATTCCGGCGGCCATGCGTTCGTCGCGCGCTTCCGCGGTTTCGCGGACGGAAACTCCGATAAGGTGACCGGTGTCGTCGTGCCCGCGCCGGGTGCGCTCGCGATGCTCGGCCTCGTCGGTACGCGCCGTCGTCGCTGATCCAGAGCCCTCTCCCTTCGGGCTTCCGCCGCACTGAGCGCCCTGCGCATGTCGCGGCGCTGCGCACTTTCGGACCATCGCCCCGAGCTTCCTCGAGAGGCTGTTTGCCAAAAATCTGACTTTTCCGCGACGAGTTTCGAGCGTCGGTTCTCTTCTCGGGCAGGTGGCTGCGCGTCCGTGCGCACCGCCTTGTTCGAACTGTTTCCGGTCGTTCGCGAGCTGTCGGCCGCTGAACTGACGGATCTCCGTCGTCACTGATTTGAATCGAGAGGAAGAAGCGATGTATTTCTATCCGCGTGTCGCCATGGTGGGTCTCGGCGCGACTCTGGCAGGCCCTGCTTCGGCTGCGATCTACTTCTCCACGGGCACAAGTCATGCGGGCCTTGGCTCCTTCGACGGTGTGATGGAGTTCACGGCGACAGGCGCCACCACCGGCGAGCTGACCGTCGAACTGACGAACACCTCATCCGCAGCGAACAGCGGTTGGTTGACGGCGTTCGCGTTCAACGTCGTCGACGGTGTCACGCTCGCACTGGCGTCGCCCGGTTCCGGCTGGAACCTGCTGGTCGATGCCTCGGGAAGTCCGTTCGGCATCTTCGACTTCGGTGCCTCGACGAGCACGACCTGGGAGGGCGGTGGATCGCCTTCGAACGGTATCGCCGTCGGATCCTCGCTGACCACGGTCTTCAGCGTCACGGCGAGTGCGTCCCTGCTCGCCACGCTCACCGAATCGTCGTTCTTCGATGGCGCCGGCGGCCATGCCTTCGTTGCGCGCTTCCGCGGCTTCGCCGATGGAAACTCCGACAAGGTGACGGGCGTCTTGGTGCCTGCACCAGGCGCGTTCGCGCTGCTCGGGCTTGCCGGTCTGGCCGGTACGCGTCGTCGTCGTTGAACCGGTTCAATCTGCCGAACGATCGCCGCGCCGCGCGCCCTGCGTGCGGCGCGGTGCCTTTTGGCGCCGTGCGCCTGCGCCGTCCGTGCGATCGAGCGCGCCGCTGCGCCACTCCGTCGAGAGGATCGACCAGCATTCGTGATCGCGCCAGGCGCCGTCGATCTCGATCAGGCCGCGCAGCATGCCCTCGCGCGTGAAGCCGAGCGCACGGACGAGGGCGATCGAGCGGTTGTTGTGCGGGATGATGTTCGCCGCGATCCGGTGTAGGCCGCGATCCTCGAAGGCGTGGTCGACGAGGGACGCCACGGCGTCGCGCATCAATCCCTTGCCGGGTTCGCCCGCGGCGAGCCAGTAGCCGATGTGGCAGTCGAGGCTGGGCCACTCGCTCATGCTTCCGAGGCTTGCGACGCCAACCATGCGGCCATCGTCGCGTGCACAGACGAGAAGACGCAGCCGGCCGCCCGATGCGCAGTCGGGCTGCAGCATGCGGGCGAATCGCCGACCGAACGAGGGCTCGCTGCCGCGCGCGGTCCGCGGCATCCACGGCGCGAGGTGTTCCCGCGAGCGGGAGAGCATGTCGATGAACGCCGCACCGTCCTCGTCGCGCGCGAAGCGAAGGAGCGCCCGTTCGCCGACGCGCACGATGCCTGCGGCGCGTTCGCGCGCGGACGGCTTGGTCGAGAGTGCTGGAAACGTGCGCGTGGCCATGTGCGTGCCGCGCGCGCAGCATACGTGCTGAGCGAGAAAGGCTTCGCTGTCAGGACGGCAGTCACGCGATGTCGCGCGACCGGAACGGACAGAGGAATCCTCACGCATGAAGTGGCAGCGATGGCGCGCCGTTCGCTGTCCGTCGTCGCGCGATGGGGCGTGCAGGAAGGCACGCCGGAATCGCGCCGACCCAGCCCACCGGCCGGGGAGGGAGTTGGGTACCTCCCGCCGCATGGACGACCGCCGCCCGGAGCCCGGGCGGCGGTCGCACTTTTGCGCGCCTCACATCGGGGAGAGACGGCCGTCCAACGCCGCACGACGTGTGGACCGGCTGTCCCCACCTTGCGGCAGATCGACGGTTCGGACACCCGGAGCGGGGCAGGGATTTCCGCAAAATCATGGGAAACAGCACCAATTCACGAATCCGCAAAGATCCGCTCCGTATACTATGTGGCGCAAAGTACACGCCGCCGCGATCCGGCGGTCCCGAAGCCCTTCCTGAGGAAGTTCTCGGCGGAAGTTCTCGGCGGAAGTTCTCGGCGGAAGTTCTCTCACGGCAAGTCTTGAAGGAAATCCCCATGGCTGCAGACGACCAGTTCATCCGAGGCGCCGGCATGCTCGCCGTCCTGAAGGTGCTCGAGAGCGGCGAGCTCTACGGCTATGCGATCGTCGAGGCGCTCGCCCGCACCAAGGGCGACGCGCTCCACCTCGGCCAATCGACCGTCTATCCGATGCTCTACAACCTCGAGGCGAAGGGCCTCGTGAAGTCGCGCTGGGACGAGTCGGGCGCGCGGCCGCGCAAGTACTACTCGCTGACGAAGGCGGGCAAGACGCGCCTCGCCGAGGACGCGGATCAATGGCGCGAGATCACGCGCGCGATGGCGTCGCTTGGCCTCTCGCGGATCGGACTGCCGCTGCTCGCCGCCGATTCGGCTGCCCGCGCGTGCCCGAGCCTCGCCTGAAGTTCACTCCAGACACACAACGGAAGGAACCCCCATGTTCGGAATGAAGAAGCGCGCCGTCCGCGCACGGCTCACCGAATCCCGTCTCTCCGCGGAAGTCACCGCGTTCATCGCCGATGTCGTGCGCCGCACGCGCCTGCGCCGGAGCGAACAGATCGAGGTCGCGAGCGAGCTCGCCTCGCACTTCGCAGAGGGTCTCGCGGCCGGCCGCACTTCGGACGACCTGATCCGGACCTACGGCGACGCGCGGACAAGCGCGCGCTCGCTTCGACAAAGTGCGATCGCGAAGCGCGCGCCGATCGACCGCGCCGCGGGCGCGCTCCTGCGCTACAGCTCGATCACGACCGCAGCGCTCGTCGTCGCCTACACCGGCTACGCGACGATGCTCTCGTTCCGCGAGCCCGTCGTGTCGTTCGACGCCGCGGCGGCCGTCAATGCGCGCATGCCGAAGCCCGGCGCGGAGGGCGCGGCGATCGACATCTATGTCTCGGCCCTTTCCGGCGACGACGGCGTCTCGATCATCATCGACAGCGCCAATCCCCCGAGCGCACTGTCCAGTGCGCGCGTGCGGATCGAGGAGGATCTGCCGCGCATGGAGTACGACGCGGAGGCGCTCGCACGCGTCAGGGAAGTCCTCGGGCTGCTTGCGCCGCGCATCGAGATGCTGCGGAAGGTGAAGGATCATCCGGTGCTCGGCGTGGCGGTCGCGACCGACGGCTGGCCGGATCGTCGCGTCGCGAAGTTCTTCCGCGTCGACACCTTCTACGACGCGTCTGCATCATCGCTCTTCACGGGAACACTCCTGAGTGCGCTGTTGCCGCAGTGCGCGATGCTCCGTGGGACGGCGAAGCTCATGTGCGCCGACGCGACGCTCGCGATCCACGATGGACGTACGGAGCTCTTCATGGACGACATCGAGGCCGCATCGATCATGGCGACGCATGCGGGAGAGTCGGGATTCCTCATCAACGCGCTCGTCGAGGCGGGCACGCGACAGCTGGTGCTTGGCACCATCGTCTCGGCGATCGAGAATCATGGCGAGCGTTTCGATGATGCGCAGCTCGCGCGGCTCGAGGCGCTGGTGCGCACGGGCGGCATCGATCTCGTGCGTGCCTTCGAAGCGGAGCGTTTCGGCATCGACGACATCATCCAGCGCTGCTACAGCGACGATGGTAACGGGGATGGCGTGATGCTCGCGCATGCATACACGGACTTCATGCGCGAAGTCGCGCCGATGTCGGCAGCAGTGCGGGTCGACGGGCTCGGCGAGCGAGTGCTTCTGGTTACGTCGTTCCTCGGTGGCCCGATCGCGGCCCACGCCATGCCCGGCCGTCGGGAGGCGATGGCGTGGCTCGATGATCACTTCGATGCCATGATCGCCGCAGCGCGATCGCCGTCGCGGAAGGAAGCATTCGCGAGCATGCAGGCGGCCGACCACGCGTTCGAGACGAATCGCGAGAAGGCGGGACCGGTGCTCGGCGTCATGATGCCGGCGCTGGGCAAGTCGGCGACGACCGCATGGGCGCTGCGCGCGTTGCAGGACACGGCGGCGGCCGCGATCGGCATCGAGCGCTTCCGCCGGGCGAACGGACGGTTTCCGGCGGATCGCGCGGAGCTCGAGAAGTTCCTCGGCTGGCCTCTCGATGCCAATGTTCACGAGCGTGCGTCATGGAGGTACGCGCTGGTCGACGGTCGTCCGCTGATCTACGACATCGGTGTCGATGGTTTCGACGACCGTGCGCGCGCACCGCTTGCGGTCGACGCCGGACCGCGCGATGCGGACGGACTGCCGGTCCACGATGTGGGCTCGCGGATGGTGTCGCTCTCGAGCGCAACCGCCGACCGCCGGGAGACGATCGGTGCGAGCAGCGCGCGCTCCGCGTCGGCCATCGCGGTCGACGCGCCGCTCGATCCGACGCAGCCGGTGTCGGATGTCGATCCGCATGCGACCGGGTCCGAGGACGGCGACCATGTGCGCGTCTGGTGGAAGTCGGGCGCCGCGGGCTGGACGCGCGTCGTGCCCGCACGCGCACCTGCAGGCGAGGTCACTTCGGAGCGATGATCGCCGCAAGTCGACCACTGCGCGCGCCATCGCGGCGGAAGCTGTGAAAGCGCGCTCGGTCGGCGTAGGTGCACGGTGGCTCCGCATCGATGTTTGCGGCGGCGACGCTCGCGCGCTCGAGCTGAAGGCGCACTCCCCGCACGAGATCTGCGTGATGCTTCGGGCCGTGGATGCCCGGTGCGACAACGCACGACGCGAGGTCGGCGCGCGCCAGTTCGTCGGCGACCTCGGGGCCGATCTCGAAGTGGCGCGCCGAGATCGAGGGCCCGACGGCCGCGATGATGTTGCGAGCATCGACACCGATCGCACGAAGGGCGTCGATCGCCGCAGGCACGACCCCTGCGACGACACCGCGCCAACCCGCGTGCACCGCGGCCACCGCGCCCGTCGCGGGGTCGGCCAGCAGGACGGGCACGCAATCGGCCACGCGGATGAGGATCGCGTTGCCTCCGCGCACGCTCGTGAGCGCATCGGCGGCGACGCGCGTGGCGGTCGCGTCGCGCGCGGCGACGACCGTGCATCCGTGCACCTGGCTCACGTCGACGACGGCGACATCGCGCGCGAGGCCCGCGGCCATGGCGAAGCGCGCGTGGTTCTCGCGGATGTTCGCGTCGCTGTCGCGCGGTTCGCCCTCGGCAATGCGCGCATTCGCCTGCACGCTCTGGAGATTGAGCGAGTCGAACGGCGCGCCACTCGCGCCGCCATGCCGCGTCGAGAATGCGTGGCGGAACCCAGCGCGCGCAAGGAGATCGCTCGTGAGGATGACCGGGCCAGCGGGGGATTTCGTTTCGCGCAGCACGACGCATCTATCGGCGCGGAAAGGCTCGGGAGGCGAGTGGACGGCCGTCGAGGCTGCTCGGCGCCGCGGAGCCCCGCGCGAGGTGCTTGGCGGCCGAGCATCCGGCCGTATGCTGTCGAGCGTGCCCGAGGGCACAGGTCAGTTCTGATGGATCCACTTTCCCGTAGACCCCGCATCCGCTTCGTTCGTCGTGCCGCGTGGGCGCTCTTCGTGCTCGCGATCGCGGGTACGGTCGCGTGGCTCGTCTTCGCGTCGATCCTCATGAAGCGCACGGCGACAAACCGGATGACGGAAGCGGAGCGCTGGCGCCGCACGGTGCGTTTCGACCTCTCGAAGGAACCCGTCTTCCCGAAGTACATCGATGCTTTCTGGCTCGATCGACCCGACTGTGGCGACTGCGCGCAGAACTGGTTCGAGGCGGATATCGAGCCTGTCACCGGAGTCGTCGGGCAGATGAGGGACCGGACGCCGGTGGAGGGATCGCGGCCGCGGGAAGATTGGATCAAGGTCGCGCTTGAGGCTCGTTTCCCCGCGGATCCTGAATGGGTGGTCGGCACGTGGCTCGTCGCCGACTCGGCCGCACGGCTCGCTGCGATCCGCAAGGTGACGCCGGAAACCCCCTTCGGCATGATGCCGCAGCGTTCGTTCGACGCGCGCACGGCGCGGTTCTTCGATCTCCCGTCGCACGAAGAGGCCGCTGCCCTGTCACCCGACGAAGCGGCCTCCAGCTTCTCGCTCGAGGATCCAGGATTTGAGCTTCTTCCACATGTCGGTCGGCTGCTACGGCTGGAGGCAAGGCACGCGGCGTTCGCAGGTGATGGCGCTCGCGCCATCGACAACCTGCAGGCGATCATGGAGATCTCGGATCATGCGCTTGAGAACGGCACCGCGTTCGCGCAGGCGTTCGCCAGCATGTTCCGCGAGTGGGCGTGGGGGGAAGCGCACGCATTGGTGCTTGCGAAACCGGACGCCTTCGATGACGCGCAGCTCGCGCGCCTTCGCTCGGTCGTGACAAGGGCGGGCGATGGACCGATCGAGTTCGATTTCGCAGGCGAGCGCGTCGGTTTCGAAGAAGTGATCGATGCGTGCTACACGTACGAGGTCCAGGGCGATGGCCATGTGGATGGCGTGGTCGTGCCCCGGGCGATCTTCAGTGCGTTCAGCGTGCAGGGATTGGGAGGCGACACTGAGGGTCGCCCGGAGGAGATCGGTGCATTCCTGATGGCACCCGTGGTCTGGGCGCTCATGCCGACTCGAAGGGAACTGATCGCCGCATACGACGCGGCGCTTGCCGAGATCGAGGCGCAGTTGAAGCTGCAACCGGCGGATCGAAGAGCGTGGAGAAGGACGCGAAAGTCGATCCTCGATCCGGTCAACTCGTTGCTCGGGTTCTCGACGGACGGAATCCGGGACTGGTCGACGCGCATCGGGCAGACGACCGCCCTCCGCGACAGCGCATGCATCGCGATCGCGGCGGAGCGGTTTCGCCGGGCGGAGGGTCGCACCGCCGAGTCGATCGACGAACTCGTGCCGACGTATCTGCGCGAGGTGCCGATCGATCTCGAGACCGGCGAACCGCGCACGCGGCTCGATGGTCGCGAGAAAGAAGCAGAAGCGGATCCGCGCAAGCGTTCGGGTGCAAGGTCGACGGCGCGGTAGCGAGGCGCCGCGCGGATGCGCTGAGGACACCCATGAACCCATGCGGAGAGAATCGAACCACGACGATGACCGACCCGCTTGCGCGGCGTCCGGTCATCCGTCGCGTACGACGCACCGCATGGTGGTTGTTCGTGTTCGCGTGCGGCTGCGTGCTTGCGTATCTCGGGTTCGCATTCGTTCTTTCGCTTGGTGCACCGACTCTTCGCACCAGTGGCGAGGAACGCTGGCGTCGCGCGATGCGCTTCGACGCGTCGCAGGAGCCGGTGTTTCCGAAGTACATCGATGCACTCTGGGTCGAGCGGCCCGGCTGCGACGGCTGCGACTGCTCGTGGCTTGCGGAGGAGATCGCAATTCCACCGGAACTTGTGGACGATGCGGGCGCCTCACGTGCCGCGGCCGATGGACGCGTGGTTTCGGAACCTCGTACGGTCCTCGTCGCCGTGGCGATCGTCGCGGACCACCCCGGCGAGGAGGGGTGGAGGATCGGGGCTTGGCTCGTGGCCGAGTCGGAGCCGCAGATCGCTGCAATGCGCGCGCTCGCCGTGAAGAAGCCGTTCGGGTTCGTGCCGGCGCGCACCTTCGACGTGCGGACAGCGAGGTTCTTCGGGATCGTGGCCGAGCCGGATGGCGATGAGGCGGCCGTGGACCCCGATGCCGAACTCATGTGGCGCTTCCAGAATCCCACGCGGTCGCTTCTCGTGGACATCGCCTCGATGCTCCTGATCGACGCGCGTCACGCCGCACAGCGAGGTGATGGACGGCGCGCGGTCGTGGATCTCGAGGCCGCGTGGGGTGTGACCGAGCAGCTGCTCGAGAACCCGTCGATGCCGACGGAGCTCACCGCGGCCATGGACCGCAAGTGGCTCTGGGAGGACGTGCGCAATCTGGTGACCACATGGCCGCAGGCCTTCGATGGAGAGGCGCTCGATCGACTGGAGGCGCTCGCGCTTGCCGTCGGTGAAGGCCCGGTTCCGATCGGGCTCGACTTCGCTCGATGGGAGCTTGACGAGACCCTCGAGCGCATGTTCACCGACGATGGCCGCGGCGATGGACGCGCGCTGACCATGCCGGCGCTGCAGTGGCTGGACGACTCGTTCGGCATCTTCGGTGGGTCGCGCGAGATCGATCCCACGGTCGCGTTTCTCGCGGGGCCGCTCGTCTGGGCAGTGATGCCGACGCGGCAGGAGATGAAGGCGCTGTTCGAGGCAGCGATCGCCGAACGCGAAGCGGAAATGAAGCAGCATCCGGCCGACTGGAAGCCGCTTGCGGTACCACCTCGATCGCTCGTCGATCCGGGTCCGACGATCGTGGCGGGACATGCCGCGCCGCTGCGTACCGCGCTTGCGCGGGTGGCGAGAGGGGTCGGCGAGCGCGATGGCGCGCGCATCGCGATCGCGACGGAGCGCTTTCGCCGGGCGGAGGGGCGTGCGCCGAACTCGATCGGGGAGCTTGTGCCGAGGTTTCTCTCGGCGGTGCCGCGCGACCCGATCACGGGTGCGCCGCGGAGTCGGGTCGATGGACGGCTGGAGAACTCCGACGCCGAGTGAGGCGGGGGTTTTCTATGAACGTTGATTTCGAGCGGGTGACGTTTGGGAGTGCATGGCCGAGGCGCTGCAGGGGATCCGGGAGTGCGGCAGATCTGTGTATACGCAGATGAAGTCGGTCGAGAGCAGGGCGTGTGGAGTCGATACATGGAAGGCTGACGTCATCCGTTCCGCAGACTGCGGCTTCGCCTTCGTCTACGGGCACACACATCACACGCGACCCAAAAAACACGCGACCCAAAAAACACGCGACCCAAAAAACACGCGACCCAAAAAACACGCGACCCACGAGATGCAGCGTGGGTCGCGGTGCGAGCCCTCCGCACGCCCATCTCGCTTGCGCGAGCCGTCCACGGTTGCAAAACCTTGGTTCTGCAACCATCGGGGCGCGGAGTTGAGGAGTCGAGGCGTTCGCGCAGACGATCTTGCGAACGAAAATCTCTGAGGCGGGTGTCCGTTCGAGAACGGCGGGCGATGCGTTCCGCGCGTCCTCCACTCCACCTCACCCAGAGAGACAGAGGACGCGCGTCGCGCCCTTGGTCTTCGGACGGATTTCGTCTTCTTTTCGATTCGGGCATATGCTCGCGACGCCCGGTCTACCGCCCCGGGGACACCAGGAGAACGATCGCCGCGTCCTCGCCTTCCGGCGGCAGGCCCGCCGCAACCGCTCGTGGAGGGTCGAACGGCTGCAGGGGATTCGCGCGCGTGTTGTCGAGGTCGAATCGCACCTCGACCACGCTGCCGGCGGCGACGACGGGCGGCTCTCGGAAGACGAGCGGCGCCGCGACATTCATCCGGAAATCCCGTTCGCGCGCGATGTCGCTCCGACAGCCGTCGGCCGCGACGACCTCGACGGTGTAGCCGCGGAGGAATACCCCGCCCTTCGCCACGACACCGACAAGCCGCATGTCGCGCGCGATCGGCAGATGCACCACACGTTCGCAGCGCTCGCCTGCCGCGATCGAGAGCGGCACGATGCGTGCGGCCATCGCCTCGACGGTTCGCACATCGTGGTCGCTGGCGGCGACCGGCTCGATCGATGGCCGCAGTTCGGCCTCTCGACCGATCGGTTCGACCGTCGACTCGAGCACGAGGTCGCCTCGCGGGAGTTCGAAGGCGTAGCCCTCGGGCAATCGGAACTCGGGTGCGGTTCGTGAAAGCGCGCCAAGGGCGCCGCTCGGTACGAGGCCGACATCGCCCATCGACTCGGCGCCGCTTCCGGTTTCGTCGAGGATGCGCGACACCCGGCCTGGATCCGGCGCGAGCGAGAGGAATCGGACCGGCGCGCGCGCGGGGTCGGTGGCGGCGGCGAGACGCCAACCACGCACGCGCCGCGGGGCATCGGGCGGAACTTCGGCCGAGAAGCTGCGAATCCGCATGCTGCCTGTCGCGGGCACCGTCCACCGGCCGAGTGCAGTGATGCGGGGTGCGCTGGCGACGGACGTCGTCGGTGCCGCCGCGAGCGACGCAAACGCCGTGCGCGCGGCATCGGGCGACGCCAGTGCGGCGAGGAGCGCGTCGCGCTCCGCGATCGTGAGCGCGCCAGGGGTCGCATGCGCCGCGACCACCTTCGCAAGCGGTGTCTCGGGTCCCGCAGGCGGCATCGCTCGATCGTCGACGAGCGCGCGCATCAGCTGTCGATGACGCAGGATCGCCTCGATCGAGTCGAATCGGAGTGGCGCGGGTCCATCCGCGTCGTGACACGTGACGCAGCGATCGGAAAGCGTGCGTGCGGCGACAGGATCCGCGGTGCCCGAGGCGTCGGCGACCACCGCGTTGGCAAGCAGCATGCCTATCGCGGAGATTCGATGAAGCATCCGACCGCCTTCGGGAAAGGTTGCGGGATCGCGCGTCCGGCAACGGCTGCGTCGATCGCGTTGCCGAGGTCATGCGACGAGATCGACGGCCGACGTCGCCCGATGCCCACGTAGAGGTCGTTCACGCGCCCGAGGTAGAGGAGTTCGCCGCCGCCCTTGCCATCGAGGCGGAGGAGCGCACCCTCGGGCGTGACGGTCGCGCCGCAGCGTGCGACCAGCGACTGCGACGGATCGGCGAGGACGGAGACATCGGTTCCGGCGGCGGACACGAAGCCGAACTCGCGCGCGTGGCGGAGAAGTTCGCCACGCGTGGCCCACGGCGAAGGATGGACGAGATGAAGCGCCACGCAGTTCGCGGCGGCGTGCGCGGCGAGCGCGCGCAGGTCGGGCGCCATCGCGTTCGCGATCGGGCATTCATGCGAGATGAAGACGATCGCGACAAACGTGCCAGCCGGGCCGTCGAGGGGCTCAACGATGCGTCCGTCCACGACATCGACCGGAGCCTGCGCCACGACATCCGGTGTCGTGCGCGCGGACTCCGAGGCCGACCGCGGCGCACACCCCGACGTGACCACGACACCGCCGCCGACGAGCAAGCTCGCGACGAGCGCTCCGATCGCGCTCAACCGGTCCATGCGGCGAGCAGCGTCGCGAGGTCGGAGGCGCCGGTGGTTCCGTCCCGATCGAGATCGGTCGGACCGGTTCCACCCCAGTTGCCGAGAAGCCCGGCGAGGTCCGCGGCGTTGACGGAGCCATCGCCGTTGATGTCGGGCGACGGCGGCGGTGAGGTCACCACGATCGAGCCGACCATTCCGCCGCCACAGTGCGGGATGCAGTAGTAGGGGACGGTCGTTCCCGCGGCGGACGCGGGCACGGTCCAGGTGAAGCTCGGGTTCGTCGCGTTGAGCGGCGCGTTGAAGAGCCCGCTCGCGGTGCAGCTCGATCCGCTCGTCACGGTGTGGCTTCCACCCGTGCGGACGAAGCGCACGGTGTCGCCGGGAGCGACGGTGATCGTGGAGGGGCTGAACGTCAGGCTGGACTGGGTGACGGTGTGCTTCGTCGCCGAGGCGCCCGATGCGATCGCAAGAACGAGGGCGGTCGAGCCGAGGGTGATGGCGGTCAGAGGGTTGCGCATGGTGTCTCGTGAGTCGACGGGTTCGGTCCGATGGATTCGGGATGAATCAAGGGAGAGATTCGCACACGCCTCCGGCTCGAACAACAGTCCCTCCGGTGGATTTCTGGATTCGGCCCCGACGAGGGCGGATGAAGACGTGCGGGATCCCGCGCCCGTCGCCCCACCGAAGCGTTCGACCCCGCGTGCCGAGGTCCGGAGGGGGAAAGTCGACGCCGTTGCGCTATTCTGCGGCAATGCTCTGCCTGCGAATCCCCGGCTCTGCTGTTTCGCGGATGTGCGTGTCCGCATTCCTCGCCGCCTCCGTTCTCGGTCTCATCGGCTGCGATGACACGACCGGTGGATATCCGCCGCCGCCGCCGCCCTACGAGGCGCCGGCCGCCGCGCTCGAGGCTGCGAAGAGCGAGAAGTTCCAGCCACTGGTGAAGGCGCTCATCGCGCAGCGCGCGGCGGCGAAGGCCCTCGCCGACCATGCGTCGTCGGGATCCGCGGATCAGAAGAAGTATCAGGAGCTCTTCGGCAAGTCGCGCGCGGCGTCGAAGGAAGTCGGCGAGGCGGTCACCGCCGCGAATCTCGACGACAGCGAGAAGCGCACGTGGAACGACATCACCTCGCTGGACGACGCGTCGTTGCAGGCGCTTGCGAAGTGAGGCGAATGCGAATGACACTCGTATGAACGAACGCCGCCCGCGCAGCAATGCGCGGGCGGCGGTGTCTCGTCTTCCTGCGTCCCGCCCCTGCGTCCCGCGTTTGTGTCGCGGAGGTCCCGCGCACCGACGGCGGCTCACTGGATCTCGGGGCGAATGATGCCGGGCAGCATGATCGTGGTCATGAACCGGTACGCCGGTCGCACGCCGGTCTCGGTGACCTCGTGCAGCGGGGCTTGTCCCGGGTTCGGCTGCATCTGGAGCGCGAGCTGCTCGTAGATGATGTTCGGCGCATCGACCGAGCCATCCATGTACGAGATGTTCACGCGGCCCGTGTTCCAGAGCGCGGGCGTGTCGATCCAGAGACCGCCTGCACCGGTCGGCGGACGCACCTCGATCACCCAGCCCTGGAAGTTGTGGCCGAAGGCGTCCTCCTCGGTGATCGTCGCCATCGTGCGCGACGGCTGCGGGATCTGCGACATCGTCACCGTCTTGTACTGCGTGTTCCGGTAGGGCTCGGGCGTGTCGGGGCTCTCGGGGTCGGGGAAGTCGTACCACTCGTCGGCACGGTGGTAGTAGTCGAGATCGCCGACGCCGACGAAGCCGCTGAACGAGTAGCTCCGCACGCGGCCGGTCGGATCCATCGGCGAGACGTAGGCCTTCGCGTTCTGGTCGACGTAGGGCCAGAGCGCGCCGGCCTCGAGGCTCTTCACGGTCTCGATGCCGTTGACGAGGCCGCCGGTCGCCGCGGTGTTGACCCAGGCGTTCGACACGCCGCGCATGCCGGTATCGGGCGGATAGGCGTTCGTGCGCGGGCTGACGAGGCGCCCGGCGTTGTCGGTCGCGTACGTCTGGTTCGCAAGCGCGAGCTGCCGCTGGTTCGAGAGGCAGTTGAGCGCGCGCGAGCGGGTCTGCAACTGGCTCAGGCCGACGAGGACGAGCGACACCACGATCACGATGATCGAGATCGTGAGGAGCAGCTCGACCAGCGTGAAGGCGCGCGTCGCGGTCCGGGAGGGGGTTGACCTGTTCATGGCTCGCATGGAGGAGGTTCGCCGGGGGTGCGAAAGCTTCAGGGAAGGGGCCGTCAGGGGTTGCCGACCTCAGGCCTCGACATCGGTACGCCCGTCCGGAAGCGGCGAACGAGTGTACAGCAGCATCGGCAGAATCAAAGCCTTCTGGACACTCAGATTGTGGACTCCGAACCCCGTGACGGGCTTCCCGGTCGCGGACGCTGCTTGCATGCAATCGGACGGTCCACCCGATCGAGGACCGTCCGATTGCGATGCGATGCTGTTGGGTTCGCGGTACGCGCCAGCGCTCTCCTGCGAACGCGGTCGGCCGATCAGCCCCAGTTCCCGAGGAGGATCGAGAGATCCGCGCCGTCGACGATGCCGTCACCGTTGACGTCGGCGGCGCCCGATCCACCCCAGGAGGCAAGCAGGATCGCGAGGTCGCCCGCGTCGACGTCGCCATCGCCGTCGATGTCGCCGAGTTCGGTGGGTGACTCGTTGAATCCGCGGATTCGGAATCCGCGTCCGCCCTCGGTGTATCCGACGATCGTGCGGCCGTCGCGCGAGACGCCGGTCGCGAGTGCGAGGGTATCGCCGAGGCGGCTGACGCCGGCGGTGTCGAGATAGGCGTTCAGGTCGACGAAGCCGAGACCTTCGGCCCATGCCGCGGCCTTGCGCGTGCCGCTTGCTCCGAAGTCGCCGACGATCGTTTGTCCGTTGTCGCTGACATCGAGGGCCCAACCGATACCGGCGGGCGTCGGCAGTTCGGTCATGCCGGTCTTGGAACGCCACACGAAGGG
This sequence comes from Planctomycetaceae bacterium, assembly GCA_021297795.1. GTDB lineage: Bacteria > Planctomycetota > Phycisphaerae > Phycisphaerales > SM1A02 > QWPT01. The sequence goes on along the minus strand of JAJTGL010000018.1, from coordinate 17,425 downwards.
CTTCTCATCGAAGGAGGTGTAGCTCTTGCCCACGATGACCGCACCGTTGCTGCTCACCGACTGCGCCCGAGACCAGACCATGCCGGGAAGGACGCCGAGCGACTGCGTGAGGAACGATGCTCCGTTCGGTACCGAGCGGCAGGCGACCTCGAGCGAATCGCCCACGATCACCGTTCCATCGTCGCTGATGTCGGCGGGACGCATGGCGGTTCCGCTGGTGGGGCCGGGGATGGCGACCATCCCGTCCGTCTGTGACCAACGGAAGCCCGAAGCGGTGCCGGAGAATGGGTACGGCTCGCAGAGACCCACGACGAACACGCCCGTGGCGCTGACCGCAGTGCACTCGCCGGCGAGCATGCCGGGGAGGTTGCCGATGTCCTGCGGTGGCAATCCGCCGCGCCAGATGACAGGTCTCATGGATGCGGGCGAACCGCTCGTCCAACTGCTGTGGCCGACGAGCACCGATCCATCGGCGCTGACGGCTCGAACGAAGCTGTCGTGCGCGGAGTTCGGTGGCGCGAGCACGAGTCCGCTCGGGCCACCCGTCCAGCGCACCGCGCGGTCGGGCGAAGCGAAGGTGGAGATGGCGACGACGTCGCCTGTCCCGCTGCAGCCGTAGGCGGCTGCTGAGGTGAAGGACCCCGCGGGTGCGTTGAAGTACTCGAGGGTCGTCGCGGCGAACGCGAGCGGCGAGACCGCCATCGCCACCGCGGCCGCGGTGGACGTCAACAGGGCGTGCATGCGGGGGTGTCCGGACGTGGCTTGGGAGGTCGACATGGGGTGGCGCTCCACCCTGGCAACAGGGTTTCGTGGTCCCACCCTTGGCTCCCGGTGCGAAATCCAACCGATTTCTCCGTTCCAGTATGTTGTCGCCATGTCCGAAAAGCGTCGAGAGTCCTCCGGAGCCGCTTCGCCGCCCGGCCAGGAGCCGGGTGGCCCGTCGCGCTCTCCCTCGACGCGTGCGGTCGGCCTCGTCATCGTGGTCGCGGCGCTCGGCTACTTCGTCGACATCTTCGATCTCCTCCTCTTCGGCCTCGTGCGGACCTCGTCGCTGAGCGAGCTGCTTGCGACGGAGCTCGCCGGAAAGAGCGCCGAGGAGCGGGCGGCCATCCTCGCGACCAACGGCGTGTGGCTCGACAACATCCTCCAGACCACCGGCCTGCTCGTGGGTGGCCTCGTGTGGGGCGTGCTCGCCGACCGCCGCGGACGCCTGAGCGTGCTCTTCGGCTCGATCCTCTGCTACTCGGTCGCGAACCTCCTGAACGCGGCGGTGGCCGACGTCGACCCGAACGGATCGGCGGGTTTTCTCCACGCGATCGGGCTCGGGAGCGCGATCAACCAGTATGGCGTGCTGCGCTTCGTCGCGGGCTTCGGCCTCGCGGGGGAGCTCGGTGCAGGCATCACGCTCGTCTCCGAGCTTGTGAGCCGCGAGCGACGCGGCCTCGCGACCACGTGTGTCGCGGCGGTGGGCATCCTCGGCGCGGTGGCGGGCTACTTCACCACGCAGTTCGTCGGCTGGCGCACGGCGTTCGTGATCGGCGGCGTCCTCGGGCTTGCGCTCCTCGCGCTGCGCGTCGGCGTCGTCGAGAGCGGGGTGTTCCTGAACGCCGAGCGCGCGCACGTCGCTGGACGCGGCGCGTTCTGGAAGCTGTTCTGGCCGCGCAAGCGGCTCGTGCGCTGGATGTCGACGATCCTCGTCGCGGTTCCGATCTGGTTCGTGGTCGGCACGCTCGTCAAGTACTGCGACCGGATCATGCCGAGCCTCGGCCTCGGCGGTGACCAGACGCCGTCGGTCGGAAAGTCCATCATGTGGTGCTACGTCGGTCTCGCCGTGGGCGATCTCGCGAGCGGACTGGCGGGCCAGTGGCTCCGGTCGCGCAAGTGGTCGATCGCGCTCTTCCACGTGCTGACGCTCGTCGCGCTTGCGCTCTACTTCACCGTCGCGGCGCGGTCGCTCGACGCCTACTACGCGGTGATCTGCTTCACGGGCTTCGCCAGCGGCTTCTGGGCGGTGTTCGCGACCGTCGCGGCCGAGCAGTTCGGCACGAACCTCCGCGCGACGGCCGCCACCTTGGCGCCGAACGTCGTGCGCTTCTCGGCGGCGGGTACTGGCGGCTTGTGGCTGTGGCTCTCGGGGCCCGACATCGGCCTGACGCCCTGGCAAGCGGCGCTTGCGGTGGCGGCGGTTGTGATGCCGATCGCGATCCTCGCCACGTTTGGGCTTCGCGAGAGCTACGGCACCGATCTCAACTTCAACGAGAAGTAGCCGCACGCGCGGTCGCGCTACACTTCGCGCCTCTCACCCCGAAGAGCACCAGAAGAGAATCAGGGAAACCCCGGGACCAACGTAGGAATCGATCCATGAAGCCGCTGCACGCCCTCTCTCGCGTCATCACCCGCCGACTGCTCGCCACGGCACTGGTCGCGCCCGTTCTTGCGCCCGTTCTCGTGCTTGGCGCGTGCTCGTCGGTGCCGAAGGGCGCGGGTGTCTATCTGGTGACGATCGTCGATGCCCGCACGGGAAATCCCGTCGAAGGCGTGGCGCTCGAGGCCGCGGGTGCGGGCACGAAGGCGCGCGGTGTCAAGCCCGCGACCGCGACCACCGACGAGGACGGCGAGGCGACGCTCGCCTTCGGTAACTGGGGCTCGGTCGATCTCGTGCTCGAGGCAGGCGAGGCGCAGGAGCGCTGGCACGTGGTTCAGGATCGCATCGCGGTCAACGGCGGCAAGTCTTCGCAGGATCCGCTGCGCATGATCGTCGGCGCCGGACCGCAGGGCGGTTCGTCGATCTACCGGCTCTCGATCACGCGCGTCGAGCGCGGTCCGAAGCTCGACAACTGAGTCGCCGGGCGCGCGATGCACGTGGTCGATACGTGCTCAGCCCCACGCGGCGAGCAGGGCGGCGAGGTCGGCCGCGTCGGTGGTGCCGTCGCCGTTGATGTCCGACGGTCCCGAGCCACCCCACCCCGAGAGCAGGATGGAGAGATCCGAGGCATCGATGGAGCCGTCACGGTTGATGTCGGCCGGATCGAAGCAGTAGTCGGTCGATTCGGAGGCGCAGATCGAGTCCCACATGGTGACGCAGCAGTAGGGATCGATGGTGCACACGGTCTGGCAGCAGGTCGCGTCGTTGCAACCAGGCGTCGGGTGCGCGGTGGTGCACGACTCGCCCGTGCCGCAGACCTGGGTGCAGGTGGTGTCGATCGGCGAGGCGATGATCACGCCTCCGTTCTCCGCCGAGAAGCGCACCAGGAGATCCTCGCCGGCGTCGGCGTACACCTTGACCGACACGGTGTTCGGGCCGGAGCAGTTCGGACTGTCGTTCGAGCAGGCGATCGGCGTACCTCCGCATGCATCGAAGACGGTGATGACGCCCTGCTCGCCGAGGGTCGCACCCGTGCAGAGCGTGATCTCGGTGACGCCCGAGCAGGTCGGACGCAGGATGCGCCACGTCGCCTTGGTGGCATCCGTGCCGCACGGCGTCGCGACGTCGTCACCCGCGATGCCCTGGGTATCGATGGTGAGGCCGTCGCCGATCGAGTACTCGATGAGCTTCGCTTCTGCGCAGGTGTTGCCGGAGCGGCAGAGGACAAGCGCTCGGTTCGCGCAGAGCGTGTCCCACTGCGCCTCGCAGCAGTAGATGTCGTCTGCACAGACGCTGGTGCAGCACGCGGCATCGGCGCATCCAGGGGCCGGGTGGATGACGTAGCACCCGCCGCTCGCCGGGTCGCCGCAACCGAGGCAGGACTGGCTTGCCCGGTCGACGCAGAACACATCCCACTGCGAGCCGCAGCAGAAGGGATCGGCGGCGCAGACCGAGACGCAGCAGGACTCGTCCGAGCAGCCCGGGGTCGAGTGCGCGGTGTAGCAGCTCGCGTTGCCGCCGCACGCCGATTCGCCGAGTCCCCGATAGAAAACGATCGTGTTGTTTGCGAGACCGGCGAGCAGGCAGGTGCCATCGCCGGAGATCCCGAGCGCAGCGGGCTCGACGGAGGAGTAGATGCCGCGGGACGTGAGATAGTTGTATGCGGTCATGAAGCCGCTGCCGCGGGTCCAGATCGTGTACGGACTCGTACTCGCCGACGGAGTCATTGCGTTGAAGACCACGGTCTCGAGCCCGTCGTCCACGCCGTAGACATCAAGCGTGGTCGCACCGCTTGGCAGTTCGATGACGTCGTAGTCGAGGCTGTTCTCCCAGCGGATGAGTCGATAGCGCCGGCTACCGTCGGGAAGCGTACGCCACGTCTTCATGAGGAGCGCACCGTTGGTGTTGGCGAAGAACACGACCTCGCCGTCGGTGTCGGGTGCGTACAGCGGCAGTTGCACCGCTGCGGCACCTTCGACGCTGAGGAACGGCCGTGTGCGCAGCTGACCACTCGAAACGATGAGCGAGTAGCCCGCGCAGCGATCGCTCTGGATGTCGGCGGCCTGCACACCGAGGGCTCCGCCATCGAACGGCGATGAATGCGGAACGTAGCCGATCACCGGTCGATAGAAATCGATGCCGGTGACGGGTTTCGCCAGGAACGCGCGGTAGCGCGGGGTACCCGTCTTGGGGCTGCCGGGGGTGCTTGGTGCGACGACGCAACTGCTGTAGGCCGAGGTGCTTTCCAGGAAGATCGGGCCTTGGAGGTCGCAGATGACGCCGGCGTTCGGGGTCGTGCCTGGATCGAGTGGATTCGTGACGCCCCCGAACACCGTGCCGTTGCTGTTGAGGCTTCTCGCGATCCACGGACCGGACGCTGGATTCGGCAGCGTGGTGACGCCGGTCGCCTCAGTCCAGCGATCGTTGCGGGGCGTCGAGCTCGCGGTCGGGAAGAACGAGCGAAGGACCACGGAGCCGTCGCGGCTGACCCGGAAGACGATGTCGCTGCCGGTCGCGTCGGGGTAGATCACCACGCTGTCGCCACCTGCGATGGCGGTCGACGCGAGAAGGCCGACCGCGAGGGCGGCGGTTGAGCAGATCGGGGCGTTGGGACGGTTCTTCGGCGAAAGAGTCGGCATGGGCTTTCCTTGGCTCGCGTGCGCCCGTTGCGGGGCAATCCGAGTGACAGGACTTCCCCGCGGCAACCTTGGAGGTGGGCGGAGATTTCATGAGGGTTCTCTCGAGAGCGAATCGTGCGGGTCCTCGTGCGGGCCCTCGTGCAAGTCCTCGTGCTGCGCGCTCGTGCCACGCGCCCGCCCGATGTCGGAAGAGTCCGAAAACGACGAGGGCGGCCCCGGGATCGCTCCGCGAGGCCGCCCTCGTGCGTCGTATTCGTGCGCCGTATTCGTGCGTCGTATTCGTGCGTCGTATTCGCGGATCGTGTTGGAACTCAGCCCCAACTTCCGAGGAGCACGGCGAGATCGGAGGCGCCGGTCAGTCCGTCGCCATCGATGTCGGTCGCGCCGCCGAGGCCCCAGCCTGCGAGGAGTTCCGCGAGATCCGACGCGTCGATGTCACCGTCGCGGTCGAAGTCGCCCGCAGCAGCGCACCACGTCTTCGCCTCACCGGCACATTGCGCGTCCCACGAGTTGTCGCAGCAGTACGGGTCGTTCACGCACACCGTGCCGCAGCAGGTGGCGTCGCTACAGCCGGCTCCGGCGTGCGTCTCCGTGCAACTGCCGGCACCTGGTGCACCGCAGGTGGATTCGCAGAAGATCGACATCGCGCCGGATGCGCCGCCTCCGATCGAGGCGATGCGAATGAGGTAGTCGCTGCCCGCGGTCGCTTCGAACGCCACATTGGCGCGCGTGGGACCGGTGGGGTTGCAGTCGACGAACGCGCCCTCGTTGCATGCGATCTCGGTGCCGCAGCTCGAGTACACCGAGAGCACGATCGGACCGTCGGCGAACTCGGTGCAGGTGTCGATGGTCACGGCTCCGTTGCAGGTTGCGCGGTAGACTCGCCAGACCGCCTTCGTGTCACCGGTACCGCAGGTCGACTCATCGGACGGCACGGCATCGAAGCCCGTGGCATAGTCGTAACTCGCGGCCACGAAGCTGGTGATGCGTTGCGGATCGCCGCACGAGGCGCCCGTCCGGCACGAGGCCTCCGCCTCGATCGCGCACTGTGCATCCCAGGTGTTCTGGCAGCAGAAGGGGTCGAGAGCGCACACGCGCTCGCAGCAGGTGACGTCGGCGCAGCCAGGCGTCGTCTTCGATGCGAAGCAGCTTCCCGTCGAACCGCACTGCGTGCGACCGAGGTTCTTGAGGAGAAGCGTGCCGATGCCGTCCCTCACAAGCGCGGTCTTGCCGTCGACGTTGAAGTCGAGGATCTGGAAATCGAGAGGGTTCGACGGCGTGTAGCCGCGGGACACCGCGAACGCGTTCGCGGTCCTGTATCCGTCGTGGAGCGACCAGACGAACCTCGTTTCAACGACGCCGATGAAGAACCTGCCGCAGACCAAGGTGCCATCGCCGCTCATGCGCATCGGAAGGATGGTTGCGCCGGCGGGAACGGGAAGCTGCATCGAGAGGAGACCCGTCGATGCGCTCCAGAAGAAGCCCTGCGAGTTCGATCCGTTGGTCAGCACGCCGACCACGCGAGTCCCGTCCTCGGAAATCGCTTGAGCGGATGCATCGAATCCCTCCAGCGTGGGAAGCAGCTGGAAGCCGCTGGCATCCCAGCGATAGGCGCGAGACCTCCCGGCGAGCGCGGCCGTCACGACGCACGCGTTGCCGAGGCGATCCACGTCGCCCACGGCGATGTTGGCAGTCCCGGCGGGACGATCGTGCGAGACCGGGGCACCGAAGCCATTCCACGAGTACATCCCCGCGGCGCTCTCCGTGATGAAGTAGGTTGAGCCGAGCACGGCGGCACACGCAGGTTCGCCCACGAAGCCCGTTGTGAACGGGTTCGCGAGTACGGTGCCGGGGTTCGGCCAGATGGCGCCGCCACGGAAGGGCGCGACCGGACTACCGAACCAACCGCCCGCGACGGCGCCGCTGTTGGTGACGGACTTCGGATAGTCGAAGTGATTTGCGCCGCTCGACACCAACTGGGACAGCGTGTTCGTCGATGCGCTCCATCGAATGAACCTGCTGGGGCTCTCGCCAGTGGTGGTCATGGCCGCGTAGTTCGCGTCCGAACTGAGCACTGCGTTTTCGTAACTGAAGCTCCCCGGGATCTGCGGGATCCAGGGGGATGCGGGCGTGCATGGGGGCTTTCGGTGGGGTTCGGGTGTGCGGGCGATTGGCTGGTGACGGGGTGATCGTGAGGTGCGGGTCAGGTCGTGCCGGCCCGGATGGGGTCGGCCGGGATGGGCCGCCGCTCGTGTGGCATCCGCTTTCTGGGCAACCGGAGACACAGCACTTCCCCGCGGCAACCTTGGAGGTCGGTGGAGAAATTTGAAGTTGCCTCTCGAAGGCGACGATCCGGACCCCGGCGCGCCGCGCCCTCTCGCGGGACGGCGGCGCGACGAGGCGCATTCCGAACCCCGTTCTCCCACCGCCGAGAGCGACAGCAACCCGTTCGATCAACCTTGGTTCGGACGCGGGAATGCACTGGAATCGCGCGCGAAGGCGCGAGAGGCCCTCAAGACCCGCCGTCGAGCGCCTATTCCGAGAACTCAATCCTCGCCGCGAAGCGCCGTGAGCAGCACCGGTGCGGCCTCGGCGAGGCGCGCGCAGGTGCGCGCGAGGTTGCGGACGAACGCCTCGTGCGCCGGTTCGCCGCCGGCGTGGGCGTGGTCGACGAGGTCGGTGACGCCCTTCAGTGAGACGAGCGGGAGCCGCTCGGCGGCGCAGACGGATGCGATCGCGGCCAGCTCCATGTCCTTCGCCAGCGTGCGCGTGCGGGCGAAGAGCGCCATCTCGCCGTCGGTCGCGTCGAGGCTTGAACCCGACGACGCCAGTCCGACGCGCGCGCCGAGCGCGGTGGCGAGCGCGTCGAGCGTGGCGTCGCTCGGCGACAATCGCGTGTGTGCGCGGGCGATGGCATCGAAACCCGGGAGTGCGACGCGCGCATCGTGGAACATCGTGTCGCGCGCGAGGACAAGGTCGGCGATTCCGAGCCCCTGCGCGGCGAAGCCGCCGGCGGTACCCATGTTGACCACGAGATCGGGGCGACGCACGGCGATAGCGCGCGTGAGTGCCCAGGACGCGTAGGCGGGCCCGATCCGATCGACACCGACGATCGGATCGGCACCGGGCACGACGAGCTCGATCGATGCGCTGGTTGATGTGTTGGCTGATGCGCCCTGCCTGAGGCCGAGCGCATGTGCGATCGGTGCCGCCTCTCCCGCCATCGCGATGAAGAGGAGGATGCGCGCAGGCCGCGCGGGAAGCGGGGGAAGTTCGTGCGTCCAGTCGGGCATGCGGGGATGCGGAGCGTCGCCGCGTCGATCTCGCGCGATCAGGCCGTGTTCACACCGCGATTTCTTCCTGCGGCTTCGGCATCGTGCACGCGAGACCGAGTTCGTTCGAGAGCCGGCCGGCGAGCGTCGCGCGGGCGGCGTCGGTGCCGTGGTTGAGGATCACGCGCGCGGGCTTCCGGTCGAGCCGCGTGAACCAGCGGACGAGATCGTCCTGGTACGCGTGGCCCGACAGGCCGTCGACGCGCGCGGTCGACGCGCGGATGGTCAGGACCTTGCCGCTCGAGAACTGCGCGCGATCGGCGCCGCGCTGCATGCGCTTGCCGAAGCCGTCCTCGGGTTGGTAGCCGCCGAGCAGCACCATGCAGTCGTCGCGGTCGAGCGATTCCTCGAGGTGACGCAGCATCGGACCGGCATCCATGAAGCCGCTGCCCGCGAGGATGATGCCGCCGTGCACCATGCGGTCGATCGCCATCGACTCGCGCTTCGAGAGAACGTAGTGGAGTTCGGGGAACCAGAGCGGTGCACCACCCGCACGCACCGAGTCGCGCAGATCGGGCGCGAGGTACTCGGGATGCTTGTAGAGCGACTCGATGCCGTGCACGGCCATCGGGCTGTCGACGTAGACGTTGAGACCGTGCAGCAGACCCTTCGCATGGAGGCGGGCGAGTCGGTGGACGAGGAGCTGCGCGCGACCGAGCGCGAAGACCGGCGCGAGCACCTTCAGCTTGCGGCGCGCGGCCTCGGCCACGATCTCGGCGAGCGTCTCGTCGGGGTCGGGCAGCTGGCCGCGCGAGCGCTCGCCGTTGGTCGACTCGACGACGATGACGTCGGCGTTCGCCGGGCGATGCGGCGCCGCGAGCAGCGTGACCGCGCCCTCGCGGTCGGGGCCGAGGTCGCCGGTGAAGTAGAGCGTGCGGCGCGCGGCACCGACGCCGACCGAGAGCTCGGCGCTCGCCGCGCCAGGCGTGTGGCCGGCGTTCCGGAAGATCAGCGAGACGTGCGGCGCGATCTTCACCTCGCGGTCGAGCGGCACTCCCTCGATCTTCTCCATCGTCTCGCGGACGTCGGGCGTGTCGAAGAGCCGCTGCGCGGGAGGGAACTCGGGTGCGGGGCCCGCGGCCTCGCCCGGCATGAGCGCGCGACCCCACGGCGCGCTTCCGCTCGCGCGCTCGTAGAAGCGCGCGCGCTGGAGCTTCGCGCTCGAGCGGAGGACTCGGCCGAGGAGCTCGTGCGTGGCGGTGGTCGCGTAGATCTTGCCGCGGAACCCGAGCGACGGCAGCATACCGAGACGGCCGCAGTGGTCGATGTGCGCGTGGGTGACGACCACCGCGTCGACGAGCGCGAAGTCGATCTCGGGCGCGACCGCGTTGCGCGCCTCGTCGGCAGGCGAACCCTGGAACATGCCGAAGTCGATCAGGATGCGCGCCTTCGGCGTGCGGACGAGCGTGCAGCTGCCGGTGACTTCGCCCGCGGCGCCGTGAAACTCAAGCGTCGCGCCGATGTCGCGGCTGTCGTTGGATCCAGGGGCGGTGGTCATCGCGCGGGGGCCTTTCCAGCACCCGAGAGCGCTGCGGTCGAACTGGATGAAGTGCTGCTGGAAGCGGCCGCGAGGTCGAAGATCTCGTCGAGCGGCGTCCACCACTCGCCGGCGCGGGCCGACGGGGCGGGTCGCTGGAACGTGCGCATGAGCGCGTCCCACTCCTGCGTGCGCGGGTCGCGCGCGTACTCCTGGTATCGCGCGGGATCGAAGTCGTCGTCGGTCTCGATCACCATGAAGAGACGGGTCCCGCCGCGCCAGATGCGCATGCCGCGGATACCGATCCGCCGCAGGCCCTCGGTCACCTCGGGCCAGACGGCCCGGTGGTGGCGCAGGTACTCGTCGATCCGCGTGGGATCGTCGACGAGATCGATGGCCTGGGCGAACACGCGCATGAACGGAGGGTACCGGAAGGACGCCGGCCGCGCGGGGTTCGCGCGGGCGAATCGGACCGCGCCGTCGCGTCGAGGTTCGGCCGAACGCGACGGAACGCTACCTTGGCGACGGTGCTCGCGCTTGCCGAGGTCGCACGGCGCCTCTTGCGTGCGAAGCGCGCGCGGTCGCTCGTCGAGCTCTTTCGCGACGAGCGCATCCTGATCCTCCATTCGGGCGGTGACTCGCGCCGGCTTCCGATGTACGCGGTCGAGGGCAAGATCTTCGCGCCGATTCCGCGATCGACCGGTGGCGGTGCGTGCGCGGGCGTGCTCGATCTCCTCATCGATGATCTTGCGTCGCTGGCGCCGCGCGCGGGCGGCGAGGTGCTCGTCGGAGCGGGCGACGCGGTCATCGGGCTCGCGCGCGATCCCGTGCGATTCGAGGGCGCGGGCGTGATCGGAGTTGCGCAGAAGGCAACCGCCGAGCGCGCGTCGCGACACGGAGTCTTCGTGCGTGGGCGCGGCGACGAGGTCGCCGCGTTCCTCCAGAAGCCGGATCGCGCCGCGTTGCGCGATGCCGGCGCGCTTGGTCGAGATGGCCGCGCGCTCGTCGATCTCGGACTCTTCTCCTTCGACCCGGCGTCGATCGCGGCGCTGCTCGCGGGCGCGGGCGTGCGGCTGCGTGCCGGACGAGTCGCCTTCGTGCGTGGTGGGCTCGCCGATCGTGCATCGCGCGCGGAGCTCCCGTCGATCGACCTCTATCGCGAGATCGCGATGGCGTTGCCGCGACGTGCGTCGCGCGCGCAGTATCTCGCCACGTGCGCCGGGGGCGCGCGAAAGGACCTGCTCGCGCGTCCGCTCGGCGCGCTCTTCGATTCCATGCGGCGCACGGACTTCCGGGTCGAGGTCGCCGATGTCGGCGACTTCCTCCACATCGGGTCGATGCGCGAGATGCTCGATGCGCTCTGCGGGCCGACGGCCGAGATCGCGCGCTTCGGCGTCGAGCCCGGCTCGCTGCCGCTGCCCGCGCTCGCGGTGGTGAAGGGTGGATCGGCGACGGAGCCCGTTGTGCTCGACGCGCGTGTGGCGCGTGCGCGCGTCGCGAGGGGACGCGCGATCATCGACGCGAGCGCGATCGGCGATGCGCGTCTCGGCGGCGACAACATCGTCTGCGGTGTCCTGGCCGATCGACTCGTGCTACCCGAGGGCGTCGCGCTCTTCCGGCTCGCGATCGAACGCGCGCCTCGGCGAGCGGTTCGCGGGAAGGTTTCCACGCGATCCGTGCACGTCGCCTGCGGCATCGACGACGACTTCAAGACGCGACTCGACGCGGGCGGAACGTTCCTGGGGCGCTCGTTCGACGCGTTCCTCCGGTCGGCGCGCCTCGATGCGCGCGACGTGGTCGCGGGCGACGGCACGCTCTGGGATGCGCGGCTCTGGGTGGTCGATGAAGCGGACGGTTCGAAGTCGGCGGATCCGCATCGCGCGCTCGAGTGGATGTGGCGCGGCGGGCGCGCGCCCGAGGCCTGGCGAGGCGCGCGGAGGCTCTCGCTCGGCGAGATCGTCGCGCGTGGCGATGGCATGCCTCGCACTCTCGCGCGTGCGATGAGCGCGGCGGATCTTGCCGAGTCGCACCCTGCGATCGCGCTCGCCTGCGCGGCGCGCGACGGAAGCCTCGCGGCGCTGCATCGCGGCATGCTGCGTCGATCGGTTGCGTCGCGTCGTGCGATCGTCGCAAACGAGGCGGCGCTTCCCGTGCGGATGATCGCATCGCCGTCGGCGCGCGCGCATGCGTTGGCGACGATGTCATGCGTCGCGTCAAGTCTTGGTCGCTCGTGGGAACGGCATGCACGCGACTTCCGCGCGCAGGCGTTCGCCTCCGTCGGCGAGGCCGTGCTGTCGCGCATCGAGCTGCCGGAACGCCCATCCCGCGCGGCGATCCTCGAGGATCAGGCCGTCTGGACGTCGACGCCGGTGCGCGTCGATCTCGCCGGAGGCTGGACCGATACGCCGCCGATCTGCAACGCGGTCGGCGGCAGCGTGGTGAACGTCGCGGTCACGCTGCGTGGCCAGCTTCCGATCCAGGTGGTCGCGAAGCTCGACGAGGTGGCGCGCGGCGAGGAGCCCGCGATTCGCATCACCAGCACGGATCTCGGAGAGACGCGCGTGGTGCGCACGACCGCCGATCTCGCGCACCGCTCGGACCCCACGCGCTGGTCGAGCCTCGCCGAGAACGCGCTGGTCTTGACGGGCGCCGCACCCGCGGATCCGAAGGCTTCGCTCTCGAAGTGGCTGCGCGCGGTCGGCGGAGGCATCTCGCTCACGATGTGCAGCTGCCCTCGGTCGAGCGCCTGGCGGTGCCGACGGCGTTCGCGCGCGCGGTCGCGGAGCGTTCGGTCCTGTACTTCACGGGCCAGCGCCGGATGGCGAAGAACATCCTCGAGAACGTGGTGTGGAACCACCTGACCCATGCACCCCGTGCGATCGAGGCGGTCGCGGGCCTTCGCGAGAACGCGCCGCGCATGCGCGGGGCGATCGTGCGTGGGGACCTCGCGGCCTTCCCAGGCGAGCTCGACCGCTACATGCGGCTCAAGCGACAGATCGATCCGGGTTCGTCACCGCCGATGTTCGACGCGCTCGCCAGGCGCTGGCGACGCGATCTTGCCGCGTGGTGCTTCGCCGGCGCCGGTGGCGGCGGGTTCATGCTGCTCGTCGCGAACGACGCACGCTCCGCCGAGAGGCTGCGCGCCGACATCGCGCGCAACCCCCAGCATCCGCGCGCGCGGGCGTTCGACCTCGAGGTCGACGACATCGGTGTGCGCTGCGCGGTGCTCTGAGGGGTTCGACCGGGTGCGGGCGCGCCGCCACGGCACGTCCGGTGCGGTGCCGTACCATGCGCGCATGGCCGACCGCGATCCGCAACCCGCGTCATCCGCGCCGCTCGCGACCAACCGTCCGTGGCTCGCCGTCGCCGGCTGTCTCGGCGGAGGCACGCTCGCCATCGGCGCCGCGATGCTGCTGCTCGTCGCGGCCGTCGTCCTTCTCGTCCTCGTACCCGACATCCTGTCGCCGTCGCGTCGGCACACGGCGATGTTCATCTCCGCGCTCGGCGAGCTCACCGAGGCTCCCGCGCTGAAGGTTGCGACCCGCGAGATCGCCGTCCGCGTCGACGCGAGCACGCCGACCGAGGCGACGCTTCGCGCATGGCTCGTTCCGATCGGCCCGGGATGGAAGGTCGAGGTCGGTCGCACCAAGGTCGAACTCGTCGCTGAAGGGAACCGCGTGCAGTACATCGTTCCCCTCGAGGTCGACGGTGCGCGGGTCGAGGCGGGCGTCGAGGGAGATTTCGGTGATTCGGATGTGGAGCTCGTCGTGACACTCCCTCCGCCGCGGGTCGACGAATCGCTCGTCGAGGTCCAGAGCGATCCGAAGCGTCTCCGCATCGAGATCGATCGCGACTGGGCCGATCATGTGGTCGGTGACGACCGCGCGCGCGACGAGGCGCTGGCCGCGATCCGTGAGGCCGTCATCCGCGAGGCTTCGTCCGAGATCGCCATGTTCGAGGTCCGCGAGAAGGCGCGCGCGACCGTGGTCGAGATGCTTCGCGCGCTCCTCCCCGAGGAACTGCGCGACCGGCCGATCCGCATCCGTTGGAGCGACGAGCCGAGGTAGCCGCGCGGAGGATGCGCGGTCGGTGCGGTGCTCGGGCTCGGTCCGTCGCCCCGTTCCACGCACGCGGACTGCTACATTGCCCGCATGTCGTCGCGGCTGCCGTTCCACCGCTCTCTTCTCGGGCGAAGCATGCTCTTCGGCGTGCTTCCGGCTTCGCTCGTCGTGCTCCTGGTCGTCGCGCTGAACGGAGTGCGCGCCTGGAACAACCTGAGCAGCGGCGTCGGGCGCGATCTGCGCAACGCCACGAGCCTCGTGGCGAAGGAGATCGATCTGCGCAACGAGGAGACCGTGCGGCTCGTCCGCATGATCGTCTTCGCGCAGGAGTCCGGCCAGTTCGGTCGACGCGAGGAGACGCTCGCGATGCTCGGGCGCGTGATCCGGGAATCTCCGCATGTCCATGCCGCGTACGTCGGCTACGAGCCGAACGCCGACGGCAACGATGCGAAGGGCGCCGTCGATGGAATCCCGCCGGAGGCGCTCGGCGCGGGCGGTCGCTTCTACCCGTACTTCAAGCGCGATCCGAACACGCCGGGTGGGATTCGGCTCGAGCCGCTGCAGGAGGTCGAGGACGACGGCGGACTGTGGTACCGCCATCCGAAGGAACGCTACGAGCGCGCCGGCGTGACGGATCCCGTCATCACCAGGCCCTACGAGTACATGGGAACCGACATCATCGAGACGGTCGTCCCGATCGTGATCGATCGACGGTTCGCGGGCGTTGCCGGTCTCGATACCGCGCTCACCGACATCCAGCGGCGCGTGGGCGAGATCGCGGATGAGCTGGATGCGGACATCTTCGTCGAGACGCGCGGGCGATTCGTCGCCGCCACCACCGATCGTGCGGGCGCCGAGCAGTTGCGGACGACGGAGATCGCGGCTTCCGCGCTCGCGCCGATCTTCGCATCCGTGCCCTCGACCGGCGTGCTTCTCGAGGAGCGGTTGGACCCGCAGTCGGGCGAACCGTGCATCTTCGTCTCCACGACCGTGCCGACCGGCGACTGGCGCGTCGTGGTTCGGAAGCGCTCGAGCGCGGTGTACGCGAGCCTGACCACGCTGATCACAATGAACATGCTGACCGCCACCGCTGGCATCGCCGTCATCGTGACGCTGCTCTCGGTGCTCATCGTCGGCATCAGCCGTCGCGTGCGCGCGGCGCAGGCGGCGGCGGAGCGCATCGCGTCCGGCGATCTCTCGGAACGCGTTGCGGATGCCGGCGGCGCCGACGAGAGCGCGGAGCTCGTGCGCGCGATGGGCGCGATGAACGACGATCTCGCGAGCATCGTCGGCAGCGTGCGCGCGGCCGCCACGCGGCTCTCGTCGTCGAGCGTCGAGCTCGCCGCCACCAGCCGGCAGCAGGAGGTGGCCGCCGCGGCGTTCGGTGGCTCGACCGCGCAGATCGCCTCGGCGATCCGAGAGATCTCGGCGACGGGAGGCGAACTCCTCCGCACGGTCGGCGCGGTCGACGCCGGCGCGCGGAGATCGGCGCAGGCCGCGGGCGCAGGTCGTGCGCGCCTCGATGGCATGGCCGAGACGATGGGTCGGCTCGATCTCTCGACCGGCGAGATCGGCGATCGTTTGCAGGTGATCTCGGAAAAGGCTGCGGCGATTACCTCGGTGGTCGAGACGATCACCAAGGTCGCCGAACAGACGAACCTCCTCTCGGTGAATGCGGCGATCGAGGCCGAGAAGGCGGGCGAGTCGGGACTCGGCTTCCTCGTGGTTGCGCGCGAGATCCGGCGCCTCGCCGACCAGACCGCGTCGGCGACGACCGACATCGAGCGCATCGTGCGCCAGATGCAGGAGGCCGTCGCCGCGGGTGTTGCCGAGATGACGCGTTTCACACGCGAGATGCGCGGCGGCACTTCCGACGTCCAACGGGTCGCGAACGATCTCGGCGTCATCATCGACGACATGAACTCGGCCGTCGCAGGCTTCTCCGAGGTCGAGCGCGGCATGACGGCGCAGTCGAGCGGTGTCGCGCAGATCGAGGGCGCGGTGCGGCAGGTGGCCGACGGCGCACGGCAGACCGCGGCGAGCGTGTCCGAGTTCGGACGCGTGGCCGCCGAACTCTCGCACGCGGTGGCCGTTCTCCAGGATGCGGTCGCGCGTTTCCGCATCTCGGCCGACGAGGCGGCGGCGCCGCGGTCCGGCGCGGCCGATCCCGGCCAGGAGCGCCGCTGATGTCGGGTGAGATCACGGTGCTCCTCGTCACCGTCGGCGGAAAGCGCTTCGCGCTCGATGCCGGCGACGTGCTCGAGGTGCTGCCCGTGGTCGCGCATCGATCGGCGGGCACGGGCCCCAGGTGGCTGCTCGGACTGTTCAACCTGCGCGGCAAACTGCTGCCCCTCGTCGATCTCTCGACCCTCGTCGACGGTGGGATGACCCAGGTCCGTCTCGGGTCGCGCATCGTGGTGATGCGTCTCGAGGGCGATCTCTTCGAGGGAGCGACGCGACCGATCGGCCTGCTGGTTCCCGAGGTCGCGGGGCTCGCGCGACGCGACTTCTCGGCGGCCGGAGCGCACGAGGGCTTCGCATTCGCCGGAGCGCCGCACCTCGGTCCGACGCTCGTCGACGATGAAGGCATGCTGCAGCTCCTGCGCTGCCGACGGCTTCTCGAGGGCGACGCCGTGCTGCGCGAGCTGCCGGCGCGCGTCGACGCATGAGCGGCGACATGGAAGCCGATGCACGCCCTCGGGCGCGCCTCGAGCAGCATGTCGACGCGCTGCTGGCGCGCCTCGTCTCCGTGAGCGGTTTCGCGCGAGGCGCCCTCTCGCGCGAGCGGCTCCTCTCGCATCTCTCTTCCCGCGTCCATGCGGGTGGACGCGTGCAGGCCGCGGAACTCGCCGCGAAGGCGCTCGCCGATCGCGACGAGTACGCGCGCATCGAGGCGCTCTTCTCTCCACCCGAGACCTGGCTCTTCCGCTACCCCGAGAGCTTCGACTTCCTCCGCGCACGCGCGGCCAGGCCTGCGACGAGGCCCGGAATCGCGCCGCTGCGCGCGTTTCTCGCCGGTTGCGGGGGCTGGTGCGAACCGGTGTCGGTCGCGGTCGCGCTGATGGATGGCGCTCGCGCGACCGGTCGCGCGGTCGAGGTCGTGGCGACCGATCGAAACGCCGCGCTACTCGCCCAACGGCCGGTCTTCGCAGGGCTCGCGGTGCGTGGCGGGATTCCCGCGTGGGCGTCGCCGCACCTCCAGACGAAGGCCGATGCGGTCGAACCCGACGCCGCGGTGCTGCGCGTGATCCGGACGCGTGCGGCCGATGTCGTCGAGGCGGCGCAATCGGCGGTCGCGGCGGGTGAGGAGTACGACGTCGTCGCGTTTCGCAACGTCGCGATCTATCTCGACGATGCGATGCGTCGTCGCGCGTTCGCGGCACTGGCACGCATCGTCGCGCCCGACGGCGTGCTTCTCGTCGGCCATGCGGAGATGGTGGCCGCGGCGGAGGCGACGGGATTCGTCGCGGTGGAGGCCACGGGGGCGTTCGCGCTCGCGAGGGCGACGGTGGCGGCGGTGACGGATCGCGCGCCCGCCGACGCGCGCATCG